>JBBITI010000025.1:0-37172 GCA_037440885.1 Dehalococcoidales bacterium
TCAGAGCCTCTACCTCCTGGCTAGAGACGGAGGAGGTATTAAAACCGGTGGGTATCCCCTCCCCATCATGAGCGATTACCCCGGAGGCGAAGAGCAATCCTTTTATCTGATCCTGAGAGAGCTGCTGCCACTCCGGCGCGTGGCCGGCCAAAGGCTGCCAGCCGGTAGCTCCATCAGCTTTAATAACTAAAGCATTGGTACCGCCATGAAGGTATGCCAGCCGCGTAAGGCTCTCTACCCTGCCACTGACACTAGCATGGACCGGATTGGACGGTTCCTGGCTTCTTCCGACAATCTGGCCAGCTTTAACCTTGTCTCCCTCTGTGACAAGGGGCTGGACCTCACGCCCACAACCGTCTTCCAACGGAATTAGCACCTTTGCGGGAAGGCCTAATTCAATTAACCTGTCCTCAGGTGCACCCTTGAGATTAAACCGATAACCCCCGGAGATTGTTTTTCTTACTACTTCGAGATCACTCACACCAACCGTCGATAAGTTCATTTAATCTCTAACCGTAAGCCTTTCCGCGGGCAAACTTAGTTTTGCCAAAATTTTTTGCAACCGGACAGCTGCCGCTGCACTCCGCCATTTTACCATTATCCTGAGCACGTTGTCGCATCGAGGCTGAACTGTGCACAACCCAACCGCAGCGAAACAAAAATAAGGAAAATTGATAACAAATCCCTTGTGAACAATTAATGAAGCTGTTAACACCATGAAGCTGGATGGAAAGCGGACAATTAAGAGCGCATAAAACAAGCAAACGCGAAGTTGCTGAACTCCTGAAGGCGGTAGACCGCGACCTTGCAGACTCCCAACTACAAAGATTAAGCGCGAATAGGTGGTTTGCCACAGCTTACAGCTCTGCATTGCTCGTGGCCACTCTCGCTTTGGTAGGCGACGCACGAACCAAAGCCCGATGAGCTAAAGCACCCTTTTTTTCACATGGAATATCAATGAGTTTGTATTATGGGAAACGGAAGCTACAAAAATATCGTCGCAAGAGGGAAAGTACCGGTCCCGGGAAGTAACCAGCATTCAACGTGAGGGGCATCTTGAGCTTCCTTTAACTGCTCATGCTATAAGAGGCTGGGTGCGGGAGTACTTGACAGAATTTGTTCAGATTATTCGTGGAACGGCAATCAACGGGGTTAAATCTTCGGAGAAGTTCATTGAGGCGCTCTTCTTTGGTAAAGAAGGTTTGATGGAACTACTTCCAACCATTAAAATAAAATATTCTCAATAGGGATTACCCCACTTCCATACCCGAGAATACCAAGGAAATATCATAATATCTTATATAAGATCTCTAGAAAGAGAATAATAAGAAATCACGCATGATCCAATTGAAATAAAAGGAGGCAAAGATGTTTGGTAAAGGAAAGATTAATATCGTGATTGCGAAGGCGCACTTTGTTCCTGGAGACACCATTTCCGGCAACATTACATTAACATTAAAGAAGCCCGTGAAAGCTAGAGGACTGAGTATATCCTTAATCGGGGAGCAAAAGACAACCCAGAGGAAAGACATGACAGGCAGCCAGAATATGTCAACTACTACACAGCGTACGCGCATCTACGATTTCAAGCATCAGATGGACAGTGAAAAGGAATACAGCCAGGGGCAAGAATATCGATTCGAGATCAAGATTCCGGCAGATATCCTGAGTGCGAAACCGCAGATACCAGAACTTGGAGGCAAGCTGGGACAGGGATTGAAGATAGCACAAGCGGCAGCTGCGATGACGGGCGCACTTCCACTTCAACAAACCAAGTGGTATCTGCTCGCCAAACTTGACATTCCCGGGGGATTAGACATCATTAAAAAGGCTGACGTGATAATAGGATGAACCGGTTTCTCGTTCTAAGGGCAGGAATTTATTATGGTTACAGAATAACATATAGTGTTATTTTCTCTTCAGAGCCTTAAGTCAAGAGCGAAAGCTATTGCCTTTGCGACCAAAGCAATCTTCTCAGTAGATAGTGTAGTAATACGCTCGACCAGTCTGGCCTTTGGAATGGTGAGAATATCATCCAGGTTAACCACGCAATCCTGGGGCATCCCATCATTGGTATCAAGAGGTACTTCCACCGGAATATCACGCACCGTGCGGGTGACAACTCCGACAATGACCGATGTTCTCACTTTATAGGCGCTGTCCCTGGAAAGTAAAACCACTGGTCTTCGTCCGGCAGGCGGCGGTAATTCAGCCCACCAGACCTCACCGCGTCTCATTACCATGCCTCCTCAGTAAGAATCTCCCCGGTCATTAATATTTGGGCTTCTCCCGCTGCGGCATCCTCCGGCAGTTTTCTGTAACCCTGCTGATACTTATGATCCATCTCTTCCGATTCCGCTTGTTCCAGATACTTCCAGCATGCCCGTCGGATAATTTCCGATCTGGTTTCAGACCTCTTTTTTGAAACTCTATCAAGTTCGGTAAGCAGATTCTCATCAACAGGAACCTGGATTACTTTCTTAACCATAGCATTCCTCCACATGACCTTACACAATTATTATACATATTAATATGTGTATTTTAAAATTACAATTCTTAGGAAATCAAAAAAGTTAAACAAAAAAGTCTACCTGTGAATGAATATAGGAAAACTAACAAACTGGATCCGAACCATACTCAGGCTTGAAGTTGAATAGAAAACTGTGGCCAATCAGCGGTTTTGAAGCTAAGTGAAATTTGGTAGCGGGGGTTGGATTTGAACCAACGACCTTCGGGTTATGAGCCCGACGAGCTGCCACTGCTCCACCCCGCGTTATGGTGTTGTAAAAATGATTATAATCTTGTCCGACGGCGAGTGTCAAACAGTTTGCATCGGATTGAACCCTGTTTTAGGCAATAATGTTTCCGGAACAGGTCAATCGGCAAGGATAGCCCCACCAACCAGGGAGCGGTTGATCTCAAGCGATGTAGCAATCCCGGTGGCACCGCTAATAGCACGGCAGATCATTTCAATTTTAAATTCACGAGTATACCCGTATGCGCCGTGGATGCGGCGCGCCATCTCGGTAATTTCAATGGCGGCGGGCACAACGAAAAGCTTGGCGGCTGCGGCTTCGGTGAGCCAGCCGGGGGCTTGTTTATCGGCAAGGAAAGCAGCGCGATAAGTGGATATCCGGGCGGCATCGAGTTTAGCCTTCATATCGGCGAGCATCCAACGGATACCCTGGAGGCCGGAGATAGGTCTACCTCGTGAAGTGCGGGCACGCGCGTATTTCACGGCTTCATCGAAGGCAGCCTGCGCCAGCCCGACACAAGCACCACACTGTTCGATCTTTTCGAAGCCGATCCAGTGGAGAAGGACCGTATAACCGTCGCCTTTTTTCCCAAGGAGATTTTTGGCCGGTACCCGGAGATTGCGGAAATAGACATCGGCGGCTTCCATGCCACCTCCGCCCATCAACTCCCAGACCTTTGATACCGAATAGCCGTCACCGTTTTTAGGAATCACAAAAGCGCTGCACCGGCCGTTTTCATCCCGGGCATACAAGACGGCATATCCATCTCGAGCACCGAAACTGCTGAAGCGTTTCACACCATTGATAATATAATCGTTGCCGTCGGGAGTAGCGGTGGTAAGCAAAGCCGATGGGTCAGACCCGGTATCAGCTTCAGTGAACTGGACACTGGGGTAACCTTTTCCTTCACAAAGCGGACGGATAAAACTATTTTTAACTTCCTCGGAACCGAACTGAGCAAGACAATCAGTGACGCTGTTATTGAAGCCGGCGAGCCACCAGGCCCCGGTACCAGAATAAGCGATCTGCTCGCAAGCAAGCGTGGCATTAAGCTTGCCGGCCTGGGTGCCGCCATAGTTGCGGGGGGCGGCGATCCCGAAAATACCGATGGCGGCCATTTTACCAATCAGATCGTCAGGCAACCGGGCATTATGGTCGATCTGTGCTGCGATCGGTTCGATCTCACGCTCGGTGAACTTCTTCACAAGCATCTGGAGCGCAAGCTGTTCTTCTTGAAGGTCGAAGTCCATGAAATCTCCCGTATTTTCTTCTAATTTGAGTTTATAACAGGGAAAGGAAAGTGGCAACTGGACATGGCAACGGAGATGGAGGGGTGGATAGAAGGAGTAAGCGGCAGGCGCAGAGCGTGAGTTTGACTAGCTATTCAATCTCAATGTGCCTGGGTAATGATCTTTCAATAGCTTTACAAAATAATTTAACCAACTCTGGATCAAACTGAGTTCCGGCACAACGCCGTAGTTCATCCAATGCTTCCTGGGGTGTAAGTTGATTACGATAAGGGCGAACGGAGGTTATGGCATCATAAGTATCTGCGATTGTTAAGACACGTGCTTCAATGGGAATTTCCTCACCCTTAAGACCGCCGGGATAGCCGGACCCGTCATAGTGTTCATGGTGATGCAGGATGGCAGGCAGGCAATTAACCAGGTCGATCACATGTTTCAGAATCTCCATGCCTAATTCGGGGTGTGCTTTAAGCGGTTCCCATTCGTCATCAGTAAGCGGTCCGGCTTTATTCAGGATAGAGTCCGGAACGGCGATCTTACCGATGTCGTGAAGCAGACCGGCGGAGCGGATAGTCGCTATTTTTTGGGGAGGAAAACCGAGGGCTTCAGCCATATTGACGGCGTACTGGCTGACTTTCTTCGAATGTCCATAGGTATAATGATCCTTGGCATCCACAGTAGCTGCCAGAGCGTAGATGATACTGACCGCACGCTCCTTGGATTCCAGTTCCGAGCCGATTAATGATGTTTGTCCCTTGGTTACTTCAGAAGACAGGACTACCCGGTTTCGGCCGGATTGTTTGGCTTGAAATAAAGCCGTGTCAGCGCGGCTGATAATATCCTGCTTGGTCATACCATCAATCGGCCAGGTGGAGACTCCGAGGCTAACGGTGACCGGTATGGTACCGGGGCTGGCTTTAGCCTCGATCGTGTTGCGGATTCGTTCTGCCACTTTATAAGCGTCATTCAGCCTTGTGCTGGGAAGAATTATGGCAAATTCTTCGCCCCCATATCGAAAAGCCATATCCACGCTACGGATGGAGGTCTCGATACAGCGGCCGACATTGCGTAATACTTCGTCACCGGTAAGATGCCCGTAGTTATCGTTGAAAGTCTTAAAATGGTCGATGTCGAGGAGGATCAAGGAGAAGATTGACCCAAAACGGGCACCGCGCGCAATTTCGCGATCGAGTAGTTCATGAAAGTGGCGGTGGTTATATAGTTCAGTGAGGCCATCGGTATTGGCCCAGATGACTGCCTGGGAATACATCCGGGCATTATCAATAAGAATACCGGCTTGATTGGACATGCTTTTGATCAATTCAATATCTTCACTCAGATAGAGACGATTATTCTGTTTTTTGCCGAGGGCGAGGATACCGATCAGCTTTTCGCGACTTTTGATAGGATGTAGAAATTCGAGCCCGGAATTTATCAGCCGGGTTCGGTCGACTTCCCAGAGACCTTTAAGCTGAGGTAACGAATCGATCTGTTTCAGATCGACCGGGTCATTTTCTTTTTGCAGCAAAGCAACCATCGGATTATCCAGGCTGAAAGAAAGTGCCTCTCCTTTCGGGTCTTCGGGATAAGTAAAATGGGTGACGAAATTACCGCCACCGTTCTCCTGGAACAGCAATCTCGCCTGGGTAATGCGCAGCGCGTTGCAGACCGGAGCGAGCATGGCGTCGGCTAATTGATTCAGCTCGATAATATTGCTCATCCGGCTGCTAAAAGCAAGTAGGGTCTCCCGAGAAATGTAGGAATCACCGTAAAAAAGGCGGTCGACAGCAGTTTGACTTATTCGAACCAGCGGCCGGACAAAAAAGAGGACAAGAATCAAGACAAACAGGGTGACTATCAACATGGCAACAAATTGATATTCCTGGAAGTACTCCCGGCTGAACAAAAAAGACCCGATGATGATACCCGCTGATACGAGTACGAGTAAGGAGTAAGCAAGACTGCGGCGGATGACAAAACGGATATCGAGGAGATTCAACCGGGTTATCGTGTAAGTTATTATCAAAGCGTTGGCTATATTACCTATATGGTCGGTGGGTAATCCAACTAATACTGGGGTGAAGGGAGTAACGTAGCTGATTAATACAAGGATACTCCAACCGATGATTAGATACATTGTACGGTTGCGGTCAGCGGGGTCCTTCGAGTTGCGGTATTTTCTGATAAGCATCGTCAGAGTTAATGCGAGGATGGGTACCAATACAGCAGCAAGAATATATTCCCATGGTTTAATGTCATGGAATAGGTATCCATTTTCCATCCATGCGCTCTTTATTATCTTGCTGGTCAGGCCGAGTACTAGTGTTATCAAAGTGAATATATAGCCCAGATAAACCATTAACCCCGCCGGTTTTCCCGTATAGGATCTGACAAAGTGATAATAAGTGACGGCGACCAGTGGTATAGCGGCGATAACGAGGCTATTCCAGAATTTCAGATATTCTTCAGAGGCAGCGTTATTCCGGATCATCATGAATGTCACAAAACTCCAGATCGCCGAGGTAGATAAGAAAATGGCAAAAACACGATCGACGTGTTTGCGGGTTTGCTGTAAAACGATAATGAATAACGCTGTAAAAGTGACAAAACCAATCAGAGGAATCAAAGCCCAGAGATTCATATCAGTCAAAACATCCCTGACATGAGATGATGACAACTATACGTTTCATGTCAGCCAAATTATCACCGATGCTTCAGGTGTTGTCAATCATATGTAAGCGTCTAACGAGCATTATGAACCAAATTACCAATAAAAACAGTACTGTTTGCTATAAGGATATGTAAAGAAAAAAGAGCTATAAGTTTACCTTGCCGACAATCAGACGGCGATCGACAAGGTCAAGATAGGTGAAATACGGAGCTTCCGGTACGTCTCTTCCAATGATGATATTCATGGCTTCAGTCGTTGCCTGCAGAGCAGCTAATCCTGCCCCTATCGAACTTGTTGGTACCGGGATTTTTCCGGATAAAACATCTTTCAACAAAGATGTAGCCTGTACATAGCTGGGTGTAACCGGTAGTATACAATCGATCGGGACATCAATTCTTTGAGTTTCATAGGGATTTATGTCTTTGGATATCTTGTTATATTCTTCGAGAGTTATTCCTCCAGGACTAAAAACAACGGAAATTGCCCCAAAACCAATAGCGGCTGAAAATAAGTAATGTAAGCCCATTCGCCTAGCTTCTCTTTGCAAGAGGATGGACTCAGCGATCATCCCAAAATCCATAGCATCGATAATCACTTTACAGTCATTTAAGAATGAAACGATTCCAGCATTCCTGGTTACGCCTGTCGTATTATATTCGATATCAGCTAGAGGGTTAATATCTTTTAACAGTTTAACTATTTCTTCTGTTTTATTTTTACCAATATTTCTAGTAGTTGCACCGAATTGACGGTTGATGTTACTGACTTCAAAATCGCCCGGATCAGTTATACGCAACCCACCTACACCCAATCTTATCAATCTCTCGGCGGCAAGGCCTCCGATTCCTCCCAAACCGGCAATAGCTATTCGCGCGCCACGAAGTATTTCTTGTTCTTCTGATGAGATAAGACCGGCATTTCGTTCAAAATAATGCTGGTATTGATACTCCATGTCTATAATTACCTACCTCATTTAAAAAAATAATCCCCGATAAACTAGATTGCTCAGGCTTCAACCAGAGTCTCTTCAAAGGCAGCCGACATAACAGCCTGTTGTGCAAACGAGTCCAACATAAAATTAACAATCTCATCGGAAGGATTTATATGAGGTGGTTTCAAGTGTTCGAGTTCGGCTCCATGACTTTGCTGTTTTTGTTTAAAAGCCTTAAAGGAATCTCTCGGTAATAATGTTACCTTTAAAGGTTTCAAACCGGTGAAGGATTCTAACTCGGCATAAGGAATATCAAGTTTTTTCAACTCTTCATGGATAAGCAGAGTTATTTCCTGGCTGGTGACGTTCCAGGTATTGTTTAGTTCAATATATAGATTCAGGACAGGTCTGTCGGAGACTTCTTTGCGAGCTATCCAATCGATGTAAGAAATACCGGAATTTTCTATCGCCTGCCAGATAATTTTTTCCGAAAGGCGGGTAAATCCGGCAATATCAATCTGGTCATCGATGCGGGTAAGAAACTCCATCTGCGGTATATCGATATTCAGTTTTTCATTACGCAGAGATGTTATTTTAACGAGGTGCCCAAGCTTGTAACGAACGAAAGGTCCGCCGTGAAGGCTCGTTATCACTATCTCGTAATTACCCGGGATTAACTCGTTTGTCAAGAACGTAGATGGCTTGTAAGTCGGATCTAGTCGTGCTTTGAGAGCTTCTTCTTCAGGGATAAATTCCAGGAAGTTGAGGTGTGGGATAAAGGTCATTCCTTGATAATCCCAGGTCTGCATTGCGATCAGTACTGCTTCAGTACAGCCATGGAAATCTAGTGGATAACGACCCCACATATTTTTTATTTTCTCACGGTATACCGATCCATCGATGCCGTAAGTAATAAGACCTTTAATAGACCAGAGGTCTTTCGGTTGAATAGGGCGATTAGCCAGGCGACTTTTAATAAACGCCTTCGCCAAACGGGAAAAAGCTTTCGGTCTTTTCAGCAGGGGAGTCAAAGGCGTCTTTTTGCTCTGCTCAGCAAAACGATTACCAATAGCAACGGCGACACTGGAGAGAGTAAGACACAGATCAAGACCTTCGGATAAAGCCTGGCCAAAGCCTTTTTGAATCCGGTCTTCAAAACTGATATTTTCTGCCTGTTCTATGGGAGGTAAAAAGGTCAGTAATCCCTCAGGAAAAACGCGTGTCATAGTTCCGGTAGCATAAGGAGGGGGAGCCATGCCGTAAAATACTTTATCTAATTCATGAAAACCAACTTCACCCCGATGCTTGCTTGTAGCGAAAAGAAGCAATGCGAAAATCAATGGTTCGATTTCATCGAGTTGCCTGGCAGTGACGGGAACCCAACGGTAGGCATATTCTCCGGACTTGCCCGAGGTATATTGCCAGAGGATAGGTTTTCGGGGTAATGCAGACGTCTTCCGTTTGAGTAAAAACGGGGCATAGTCATCATAGGTAGTTAACGGGACCAATTCACGGAATTCGTCGACATTGCGCGGCATTATCCCCTGCATGATTGTTTGCCCGAGTTCGCACTTCTTTAACAGTTCAAGTTGCTCGAGAAGAAGCGAATGCTGAATATGCATGAATTCATCAACTGATAAATCGATAAATCCGCAACACCTCTTCCATAATTCTTCATATCGGTTTTGCCGGAAAAGTTCAGCTAAATTTGACATCACTATTCTCCTTAACAGGTTTCTTGCCTAAATAATCAAAGATTCTTTTCTGGGCAAGGTAGTGTTTATCTGGCTGAATAACGGATAAAATATTGCCATATCAATTCGTTTCCAATATGTCAGTCGAGGAATCTTAAGGGAAGGTATTAAATACTAGAACAATGTTCTATCAGCCTTGTTGAGCCTGAAAAAAGACAAAAAAAAGCCCCCCGCACCTTTTTCAGGTTGGGGAGCTAACAGACCGCCGGGTTAACTGTCTACTTCCACTTGATTGTGGCTTTGCCACTCCGTTCGTTGTTGTTATCAGGGTTAATGTCTTTCTGCAGACCTTGCAGTTTGGATGTCAACTCTTCAAGATCTCCAGACTGGGACTGCTTGCCAAGTTCCAGTCCATAGCTGATGAAGAAGTCAAGGAAGCTTCTCAGAAGTTGTTTCATGTCTTCCTGAAAAAGCAGCATCTCTTCACGGGTGGCGTATTTTTGCTCTTTTGCTTTTTCTTTTTCCTTGAACTGACTGTCAAGCAAAACCTCGATGAATTCTGCCTGGCTTACATCACCACGGTTTTCATCGATCCGCTTGACCAACTCGGCGGGCAGGATCACTATCCTTCTTTCTGGCATATCAACCTCTCTAGTGCAGTAGTAATAATACAGGTTAACGTCAACTCTAATAAACAGCACTGCCAACCAGGGACATGACCGAGCGGCAGCGCTACATTACTTAAAACTACTGCCATTGGCAGAGCGATCCATCATAAAATGTTTAAAGCTCTTCTCGCAAGCCGAGGGTTTCAATAAGTTCATCAATATTACGCAGTACCTTTAACCCTGCCGGAGTAATCCGGTAGGTGATACTGGGATTGCCAACAGTGACTTCGCTGACTAAACCGCGATCGACTAGAAACTTGAGATACTTCTTTAGCTGGAAGTAGCTCATGTTGGCACTGTACATTATTTCGGTCTTGCCAGCCTCGCCAAGTCGAAGCATATCGGCAATAACCTCAATACTAGACCGTCGGCCCATTTGGCAATAGTACCTCTAACTTTATAACCAGTACTATTATACCCTACCCTGTCAAGTTTGAGCGTGAAAAGGGGGCTGGGGGCGGTCTTTCCGTCACTTTTTCTTGTGCCCGCTCTGCGGTGGCATTATAATGCCTCTGAGATAACCTTTTTACCCACTTAGTGTGCTATGTCGATAGATGAGTTAACAAAATGAAGAGAACCAGTAGAACAAGATTTGTCGGACTTATGATTCTAATATTGTTAACTGCGTTGCTTGGTGCCTTTTATGAAGGCACATTTGAAAAGACAGTACTGGCTCAGCAAAATTATCCCTCTCCGGTTATTACCGGTGTTTCTCCAAACGAAGCTAAGCAAGGAGATAGTATTGAACTAAGCGTTACGGGTAAGTATTTTCTTCAAGGTGCCGTACTCTCCTTCTCCCCGCCGACCGGAATTAGTATAGTCTCGCAGAAGTTCGTTAACTCTACAGAAACAAGAGTAATAATAAGTATTACCGAGGATGCTCCGTTAGGAGCAAGGGATGTAACACTCACCAATTCCGATGGGCAGAGCTATACGGCAAAAGCCGTTTTCAACCTCGGTAAAGTTGTTGTGCCGTCTCCGGCTATTACTAACATTCCTCCAGGTAAAACTGAAGCGGAAAAAGCGGCTGAGCCTCCTTATCCCGTTATCGCAAATGTACCTGTTGAGAGTAAAATTGAGCAGCTATATAAATCCGTCCATAAGCTGATAACGGGACGGGCAAATATAGTAAACAATTGGCTGGCAATCCTTAAAATTCGAATGACGGACAAAGAGAGTATCCGAAATTCTACCTTTTCAGAAATAGGGCCGTCGTTGGAAGGAAGAATACTCTGTCCGGGGTCAGTAAACATAAATTACCAGACTCTACAAGTGTCGCTGCCAAAGCGTACAGGGAAAAGGACGGTCGATTCTAGTCCCGACGGAAGTGCCACCCGTCCTTTCCCAACCATTGCTGAAGCTCTGATGCGGGCTGAGGAATTGCGCTACGAAGGCGTTGAGGTTATTGTCTCTCCTGGAACTTATGTCGGTGATTTAATCATTACCCGTCCGACCAAAATAATTGGCGAGAGCAGAACAGGTACTACAATCGTCGGCTCCGTTGTTAATCATTCAATATTTAGTTTGTCCGTGAATTCGCTTTCTATTAACGGTCCTAAAGCAGTGAGTGGAGAAATAGGTAAAGAAGGAGCGTTGATAATTAGTAACGCCTGTGCTGCAACAACTCTTGAGCAGGTCAATATCAAAAGTCCATTGAATTATGGCGTTCTTCAAAGTGGCGGAAAACTTTCAGCCAGGAATGTCAGAATAGAGGATACTGCCACTTCGAAAAGCATTGCTTCTTCCGGCACTGCGGTTCATCTTTCAAATGTAGATGCGACTCTTAATGGCGTCCTCATTGAAGGAGCCGGGCGATTCGCCATTCGCCAAATCGGCGGTTCCCTTCACATTTTTGCCACATCCATCCGCAACACAAGAACAAGAGACGAGTTCTCAAAAGCTGGTACTGGTATTTGGACGAGTGATGGAGCTAAGACTGAAATTCTGTCTTCTATTATCAGCGGAAGTCAGTCCTCAGCCCTTATCATTGAGGGCAGCCAAACCGAAGCCATCCTGAGGCATGTGACTATTTTCGACACCAAGGTTAATCCCTGGTTGATGCGGGAACATGTTATCGCTCCTGCTCCAGGCCTTTCGCAGTCACCTATCCGGTGGCAACCCATCCCTTATGCCTCCATTGAAGTCCAGCAAGAAGCTCAGCTGATCATGGGTCGCTCACGCGTTAACAATAATGAATACATGGGATTAAGGGTGGTCGACAATGCTCAGGCCAGGGTTACATACACACATTTCAGTCTTACTAAGAGGTTTCCCGGGAGCGAATGGGGTTATGGTACTAATATTCAAGCGAAGAATAATGGATATATTTACCTGGAGAATGTTACAAGCCGACATGCAGACCTAGCTGGCTTACAATTATACGGGGGCACAGCCGATTATCATATTGGAAAAGTAAGCTACAATCTAGTTGGAGTCCATATAACCACGGCAGGTTTTGATATACGGCGACTACAGAATGACGTGCGATACCACGATAATGGAATCGATCTCGACATGGCGACACTTCCTGTTCCTGAGCCTAGGGCTTCCACCAGAGACTAACTTGAGGAGGAGTCTGAGCGTCGATTTAAATATTTTTTATGCTTTTGCTATTATTCGTTGAACGACAGCCTATAATGTCACTTTAACTCATTAAGTGACCTTCGTAGAACCGTGAATTTGTACTTCCTTTAGCTGATTAACCCTGGATTGCTCGCTGTTTTGCCGGGATACTAATCGCTCTATGTTACTGGTAATATCTGTTGAACCGGGAGATCTTCACAACTTTAACTGAAGCCATTTTCTTGACGCTATGGTACCCCTTTGCTACAATTCGAGGCGGGGTAGAATTAAAAACCTAACAAGTTTACTTTATCGATAAGGAGAAATATGGAAATCAAGAAAATCGGCATCGTAGCCATGACAGGGATAATGGGGACGGGGATTGCGCAGACCTGCGCCCAGGCAGGTTACCAGGTTATCGGTTCCTCGCGAAGCCAGGATAACGTGAACAAGGCGTTGGCTTCGTTAAATGCCCAGTTGAGCCGTTCGGTGGAGAAAGGGCGGATGACCCAGGCGGACAAGGACACCACGATGAGCCGCATCAAAGGGACCACGAGCATGAAGGACTTTACGGATTGCGACCTGGTGGTGGAGGCGGCGGTGGAAGACATGAACCTGAAGAAAAGTATTTTTGCCGAACTCGATAAAATCTGCCGTGCAGATGCCATTATTGCGAGCAACACTTCCTGTCTCTCAATCATCGACCTGGCGATGGTGACCAAACGACCGGACAAAATCGTCGGTATCCATTTCTTCAACCCGGTCCCGGTGATGAAACTGGTGGAAGTGGTAAGAACAATAGCTTCCAGTGATGAAACAGTAGCCACAGCCAAGAAACTCTGCGAATCCGCAGGCAAGACCGTTGTTATCGCCAAAGATGCCCCGGGCTTCATTGTAAACCGGTTGATGACCCCGTTTATCAATAATGCGGTGCGGATGCTGGAAAACGGAGTGGCCAGCCGGGAAGACATCGATACCGCCATCAACCTTGGCTTGAATCACCCGATGGGGCCGTTAACGCTGGTCGATCTCATCGGCATTGATACCTTCGTTTTCTTTGCCGATGCCCAGTACGAAGCCTTCAAAGACCCACAGTTCACCCCGCCGACGCTACTGCGGAAAATGATCACGGCCGGCTGGCTGGGACGGAAGACGAAGAAAGGTTTCTACGATTACAAATAGAGCCGCCAGGCTATCGAAGGCCCGGTAGAGTCGAGGATAATAATAAAAGGGCGTTCTGGCGAACGCCCTTTTCAGTATCTGCCTATTTTCAGGCCTTGATAAATTCGTAACTGATCCGATCGCCGTTCAGTTTTACGGGGACCACTTTCACCGGCATACCAACAGAGAGCTGACCGTCCGGTATTTCCTTGCTCATCCGGCCGAACATCTTGAATTGACCGAAGTCGGTTACGGCCAGCGTGTAAGGCGCATCCTCTTCAAAACCGGTCGGCCCGTAGGTGACGACCGCATAGGTGTCCAGTTTTCCGGTCCCGGTGATTTCGAACCACACGACGTTACTGGATAAACAGGAAGGGCAATCCATTTTAGGCGGGAACGTGACCGTCCCGCAGTCGCGGCACCGGGTACCCATCACTTTGCCCATGGTTAAATAATTAACAAATTCGGCGGCTTTGGTTTCGCTGGTGAAACTGACAACGCCAAAATTTTCAAATCCCATATTACTCCCTCCTCAAAATGGTCACGGTGGCATACTGGCCGATGCCACCGATGTTATGGACAAGACCGATTTCTGCGTTCTTGACCTGGGCTTCAGTAGCTTCACCCCGCAACTGGCGGACGATAGTGCGGACCTGTGATCCCCCGGTAGCGCCGATGGGATGTCCTTTGGAGAGCAGTCCGCCGTCGACGTTCACGGGGATCTTACCCTCGGCATAAGTTTCTTTTTGTTCGATCAAGCGCACCCCCTGACCCGGTTTGGCGAAACCAAGGTCCTCATAAGCCATCAGTTCGGCGATGGTGAAACAGTCATGGACTTCAGCAACGTCGATATCAGCGGGAGTGACTCCAGCCATCTGATAAGCATCGGCAGCGGCTTTCTGAGCACATTTAAGTCCGGTCAACAACGTCCGGCCGGACATGGTCATGGTGTCAGTAGCCGAGCCCAGTCCTTTTATCCAGATGGGTATCTTGCTAACCCGCCGGGCGATATCGCCCCGGGCCAGAATAATACAGGAAGCGCCGTCGGCATTGGCGCAACAATCAAAACGTTTTAACGGATCAGCGACTATTTCCGAGGTCATTATCTCTTCCATAGAAACCGGCTTGCGGTAGGTAGCCTTAGGATTCTTCACGCCGTAGGTGGCGGCTTTGATCCTGATCAGAGCTAGTTGTTCGGAGGTGGTTCCATGTTTCGCCATGTGGGCGCGGGCATACATGCCATAACCAGCCGGCATGGTCAGCCCCAGCGGCGACTCCCAGACGACATCGCCACCCCGTCCCATACGTTCGGCGGCTTCCCGGGAACTGAGCTCAGACATCTTTTGAAAACCGATGACGGCCACAATTTTGTGCAATCCGGATTCGATCAGCGACCAGGCTACACGGACTCCCATGGTGCTTGAAGAACATACTGTCTCCAGGTAGAAAGTGGGGTTGGGGGTGAATCCGAGATACTCCGAAATAAGTCCCGACGGACTGCGCTGTTTGTCGTATTCAGGGGCGGAACAAATTATTGAGCCGTCGATATCTTTGTTGGTCAGTGCCAAACCTTCCATTGCCTCATGATAGGCGTCAAAACACAGTTCCCGCAGTGCCATCCCGCATTTACGTGAAAATACAGTCTGTCCTGCTCCGATTATGGCAATATCAGGCATTTTCCCCTCCTTGATCAGATAGTAATAATAGGACAATGCGTTTATTATACACGATTTTACCCGGATTTCGCCCGGTTAAAACAGCAATGTTATCCATAAGAATAAAAGAATTAAAAAGGGGGTGACAGTGCCATCGCCCCCTCGGAATCTTCCGGAAATGACAGATGTTAAGTCGTTGCTTCCAATGACTGCATCCGCTCCTCGACAAGAAAATGCAAATCGAACCTGGTGCCGTGCAATTCATATACATTGGACAAGACACGGTCCATGATGAATAACAATTTTTCTTTTTCTTCTGCGGCCAAAAAAGAGAATGCCTGATCTACCGATTCGCGAGGCATTTTTTCGAACATGGCGAGACCTTTCTCCGTTATGGTTATGCGGTAAGCTCTTCTATCACGGCGGGTGCGCGTCTTGCGGACCAGCCCTTGCCGGGTCATGCGGGTCACCAGAGTGGACGTGGAGTTATGCTGGCGCTGGGTTGCTTTAACGATAGAGTTGATAGTAGTCGATCCGCCGGCTTTTTGAACGATATCAAGGACATGGGCTTGCTCCGGGGTCAGGCCAACCCGGGCAAGTTCTTTTTCCCGCAGCCGGAAAATCATATAACGGGTGTGATCCAAATACCTCCAGATACGGAATTCAATTGTTGTTGCTTTGTTGTAATCGTTGATCATGACCGCTCCAGCCTTTCTATTTTAATACAATTGAATATTTGAACGAGGCAATTATCTCATGCTGATCTCGTTATTACAACCACATATAACCACTTAATTGCACAATCGAATACTCTGTTCAAAAAGCCGGAATAGGAAAGATCAAGAAAGGCTAAGAGTCACAACACGCGGTATTCCGGCAAGGTCAGGAAATATATTTATCTCACCGCGGGGACTGGTCTTTTGAAAAAGAGCGATGACATCATCTGCCTGCCCCTGCCCGATTTCAAGCAACAAAGTGCCGCCGGGATTTAATTTTTCAACTGCCCGGGGGATCAACTGCCGGATAATATCCAACCCGTCCGTTCCGCCGTCCAGGGCCAGTTCCGGTTCGTATCCCCGGGTATTCACCGTTACAAGGTCGGTCTGACATACATAAGGCAGGTTAGCGGTGACAATGTCTATTTTAGAAGCGACCGGTTCGAGTAAATTGCCCTGGAGGAGAGTTATCTGCCGCTCGACATGATGTTTCCGGCAGTTAACGGCAGCGACGGCAAGGGCATCGGCGGAGATATCGACAGCGAAAATCCGGGACCGGAGCAAATTTACGGCGAGGCTGACGGCGACGGCGCCGGATCCGGTACCGATATCGGCGAAGCAGAGAACTCTGTCACCGGCGGCTTTGACAGCAGCGGCAACGAGGGTTTCGGTTTCCGGGCGGGGGATAAGTACGCGGCGATCGACATAAAAGTCCAATCCGTAGAATTCTCGATGACCGGTAATATAAGCGGTAGGCTCCCCAGCCAGACGCCTCCGGACCAGATCCCCGTAAATTTGTTGCTCTTCCGGGTTGAGTTCGCGTTCGAAATTGAGATACAAGCCAGCGGGCGTCATGCGAAGGGCATATCTCAAGAGAAGTTCGGATTCGATACGGGATTCCGGGATGTTATGCTGTAACATAGCCTCTCGTGCGAGACAGAGGGCTTGCACGACGGTCACGCGATTTGCTCCGCTAATTGACGGGCCTGGTCCTCGGTTGCGAGAGTGTCGATGAGTGCATCGAGATCACCGCCCAGAATCCGGGGCAGGTTATGCATAGTGAGACCGATACGGTGGTCGGTGAGTCGATCCTGGGGATAGTTATAGGTCCTAATTTTCTCAGCGCGTTCACCCGAGCCCACCTGAGAACGCCGTTCTTTTGTTTCGGCATCTTCCTGTTTGATTCTTTCAGCCTCCAACAGTCTCGCCCGTAGTACAGCCATAGCTTTATTGCGGTTTTTCAGTTGCGACCTTTCGTCCTGGCAGGTAACGACAATTCCGCTGGGCAAATGGGTAATACGCACTGCTGTGGCTACCTTGTTGACATTTTGACCACCGGCGCCGCCGGCATGATAGATATCAATGCGCAAATCGTTTGGGTTAATATCCACATCTATATCATCGGCTTCGGGTAACACGGCCACGGTGGCGGTGGAAGTGTGAATCCGGCCGGAGGCCTCGGTTGCCGGGACGCGCTGTACCCGGTGGACGCCGCGCTCGTACTTGAAACGGCTGAAGGCACCATTGCCTTTGACATAGAAAATGATTTCTTTGAAGCCTCCCAGCCCGGCTTCACTGCTGGTAATCACTTCCGTTTCCCAGTTGCGGTTTTGGGCATATCGGGTGTACATACGAAAAAGGTCGGCGGCGAACAGACCGGCTTCATCGCCGCCGGTTCCCGATCGTATTTCGACAATGACGTGTTTTGCATCGTTGGAGTCGCGGGGTAGCAGAGCAAGTCTCAATTCATGTTTGCGTTGTTCCCGTTCGGCTTCGAGGCGAGAAAGCTCTTCGCGCACCAGTTCTTTCATCTCTTCATCGGAATCGCGCAACATCGAATTGGTCTCTTCCAGGATACGTTCGGTAGTACGATATTCCCTATACCGGGTAACTATATCTTCGAGCGACGCTCTTTCTTGTCCCAACCTGCGCAGTTGCTCCGGGTCGGAAGCGACCTCCTGCGTAGCCATCAGAGCTTCGACTTCTGCGAAGCGTTTTTCCATCATCGCCAGTTTATCCCACATCAAAGCCTCCAGAGTGATTATAACACAGGCACGAGAGACAATTGAACGCTGCGCAACCAGAGAACTGGCGGATGCTGTGGTTAATACATATTTGGCGGTTAACGTGACCGGATACAGGCGGGAGAAGAGCTATCGTTCCTGAGGGGAAACAATGGTTCCCGGATCAATCTTGCTACCGGGTGGTACTTTCACCCCGGAGCACACAGTAACACCGTCGCCGAGAACGGCATTTTCGACGAGACACCCTTCTTCCAAATTACACCGATCGGCAATCACCGAGCCGGATACGACTGCGCTGCGACCAATACGTACATTTCGCCAGATTACCGTATCGCTGAGCGAAGCATCTTCGGCGACAGTACAATCATCTCCCATCACCAGCGGACCGTTTAATATCGCACCAGGGAGGATATGACAGCGCGCGCCGAGCAAAACACGACCGGCAGTTTGAACCTTATCGGCGATATCGCTACCTGCACCGGCCACAAACCGGGCCGCAGGAAGACGAAAGCGGCGGCATTTCCCGTCCAGGAGGTCACGATGAAGCTGAAGGTATTTTTCGGTTGTACCCATATCAATCCAGTAGTCTGACGACGGGAAGGCATATACCGGAAGAGCATGCGCCAGGAGTGACGGGAAAACATTGCGCTCAAAACTATAACTGGTATTTTCCGGTATATCCTGCAAGATACCGGCTTCAACAAACCACGCCCCGGCGTTTATCATGTTGGTAGTTACTTCTTCGGGCCTGGGTTTTTCGAGAAAGCGGCTTACCTTCCCGGAGATGTCGTTTTCAACCAGGCCATATTTCGTCGGGTCTTCGACCGGTATGGTAGCAATCGTGGCTTTCGCCTTTGATTGCCGGTGCAGAGCCAGCATCGCCGTAAAGTCAAGGTCACTAATAATGTCGCTGTTCAATACCAGAAAGGTATCAGATAAATACCGGGCGGCGTTTTTGGCGGCTCCGGCTGAACCCAGAGGAACACTCTCATAAGAGTGGTGAACAGTAACCTCAAAACGGCTGCCGTCGCCGAAATAACTTTCTATGGATTGGGCCATGTACCCCTGGGCGAGGATAATTTCCCTAATCCCGTGTTGGCGGAGGTGGATGATGATATGTTCCAGTACGGGAACATTGAGAACAGGTACCATAGGTTTTGGCGTGTTTATGCTTAAAGGAAGGAGCCGGGTTGCTTTTCCGCCTACCAGTATTAACGCTTTCATCAAACCTCCTCGTTAACGGAGGGTTGGTAAAAATCACCCTTCGAAGACAACCAGGAAAAACAGGAGACTCAAGCCAGCCAATGAGTCTTCTCCGGGATGCGAGTCAGTCAAATACTGCAGGGGTTTTCTGAATACATAGCATTAACCCCTGACAGGAATCCGAAGGCATTTTTGACTTACGTACCGGAGAAACATCCGGATTTCTGGCTTTTAAAACCAGACTGGTATTTCACTGATGTCCGGAACGGAAACCTACCCCGGATTCTGGCGGTAGACCACGTTCCACTTCTGGCACAGATGTTTGATCAGTTCTCTTGTCTCGGCACCAGGGGCGGCGTAAATTTCGGCCAAAAAACCGTGCAACAGTTCACCGCCGGTCATACCGGGGGCGGGATCCGACGGCCCTGGCAGGTTGATATAAACGGTTTCAAGCATTTGTTTCTGAAATTCTATTGATTGCGGCATTTTTCCCTCCAGTCCAGCAGGTTACTTACTACTAGAAAGGCATTATACCATGAACACCTGTCACCACCAATAAAAAATGGGCTTGTCTATTAAATTATCAAGAGGGTATTATCTATTCTTCCTTGTATTTAGTTACGAACCGGGTATTTCAAACGATCCCGGGGCAGCATACCGGACAATACTTCCGGACGATTACGCACCAACTCCAGTACAGTACCAATACTTATATCATATTAGATAATTTAGCCGATGTATCTTTTCCGGAGCAGTGCTATATTAATAATAACTTTCTTTTTCATGACCCTCCCACCACAATAAAGCCCGGTTGTCCCGCCGGGCTTTATTATTTTTTGGTATGTCCGGATTGACAATCTCAATGAACAACCGTTATCATCAAGGATGTGTCCGATGCGGATCATATCAGGTACGGCTAAAGGGTACCGCATCAAAGCGCCCGGAAGGCCGACAAGACCGGCGACCGATCTGGTACGGGGCGCAATTTTTTCTATCCTGGAGAACATGACGGACAACTGGGATAATGTACTGGATCTTTATTCCGGCAGCGGCGCCCTGGGAATCGAAGCGTTGAGCCGGGGTGCCGGGTCAGTGGACTTCGTAGATCGTGAAGCAAAGTGTTGTGCTATAATCAAGGATAATTTGGAAAAGACGAAACTGGCTGAAGGCGCCCGAGTCCACTGCATGCCGGTCACCCGGGCAATAGCAACCCTCGATAAGGAGTATGGTATCATACTGATCGACCCGCCCTATCCGGATCAAACAATCCACCAGGTTATCGAACAGTTGTCAGCATCAAGACTGGTAGGAAACGACACGACTGTCATCGTCACCCATTCTTCCCGTCTTCCGCTAAGGGATGCATACGGTGGACTTCATTTAGTTAAAGAGCACCGCCATGGTGATAGTACGATTGCAATATACCTTAAGGAGAACAGGGCATGACTGTGGCAGTATACCCGGGGAGCTTTGATCCGATTACCAACGGCCACCTGGACATCGCGATCAGGGCATCGAGACTATTTGAAAAAGTGATTATCGGTGTTTACGATACCCCGGCAAAGAATTTATTATTCAACACCCAGGAACGGGTTGACCTGGCAAGGCAAGCGATCAGCGATTTACCCAACATAGACGTCAAGACCTTTACCGGTCTGACCGTCGATTTTGCGCGCCAAATGAATGCAAGAGCGATCGTGCGCGGGCTGCGAGCACTGACTGATTTCGAAAACGAGTTTCAGATGGCGATCATGAATAAAAAACTATCGCCCGATTGCGAAGTGGTTTGCTTGATGAGCAGCCTGAAATACCAGTTCCTCAGCGCCAGCCTTTTAAAAGAAGTGGCGAATCTCGGCGGTGATATCGATGATCTGGTACCCAAACCAGTAGTCGAAGCTTTAAGAAAAAGAATCAGTTTAAGGTCCAGTTCTCTAAAAAACATTTAGGAGGATACCTGATAATGGCCTACAAGATAACCGAAGACTGTATTAGCTGCGGTGCTTGCGAATCGGAATGTCCGAACCAGGCAATTAAAGAGGGCGATACGACGTATGTCATCACTCCTGACAAATGCACCGAGTGCGTCGGTTCACACTCAGCTTCCCGCTGTGCCGAGGTGTGTCCGGTCGAAGCCCCGAAACCTGATCCCGACCGCAAAGAAACCCGCGAACAGCTTTTGGCCAGGTGGAAAACACTACATCCGGGCGAAACCCCGAAATAATTTCGTACCGTGTGAAAAATAAACGGGTCGGTGTTATTCCGACCCGTTTATTTTTTATCCATAATGAAGAGCGTCGATCGGGTTCAGCCGGGCAGCGCGCATAGCTGGATAGATCCCCGAACTAAGGCCGATAAAAAGCGAGACCGAGACAGCCAGGATGATGATATCGGGCGAGATCACGGCGCGGATGGTGATCCCCGAAAATTCGAACTGCGAGATCAGCACCCCCAACCCCCAGCCGCCGAGGATACCGACAGCACCGCCGAGCAGAGACAATACCGCCGCTTCGATAAGAAACTGAAAAAGGATATCGCGCCGCTTGGCTCCGACCGCTTTGCGGATACCGATTTCCCGGGTGCGCTCGGTGACAGAAACGAGCATGATATTCATGATGCCGATGCCGCCAACGAGCAGGGAGATTCCGGCGATTGAACTTAAAAATATGGTAAAGATGCCGGTAATCTGGCTGAAGATACCGAGGATCTGTTCCTGACTGACGACGGCGAAGTCGTCTTTCTCCCCACTCCTGATGCGGTGATTCCGGCGCAAGGTATTTTCGATTTCATCGGTGACGGCAGAAATAGATGCGGCATCGGACACCTTGACAGAAATCGATTGCACGGCGTCTTCGCCGGAGGGTGTTTTACTGGTGAAGAGCCTGGTCTGGAAAGTGGTGATCGGTATGACAACGATATTATCCATACTGACGCCCATCATCGCTCCACCCTTCGCTTCCAAGACGCCGATAACCGTAAAGCGGATGTCTTTGATGCGGATCCTTTCACCGATGGGGTCACGAACGGCAAAAAGTTCACGGGCGGTCTGGTTGCCGAGAACGACAACCGTATCCCGGGAGTTGACATGACGCTCGGTGATGAACTGGCCAGATTTCAAGGTGAAGGCAAAAGCCTGCTGATATTCGGGAGTAGCACCCTCCAGGATAGTACTAACACTCTCCCCGCCATAACTGGCCTTGCCGAAGTTCTCGTTTACCGGGGAAACGAAGGCGACTCCGGGGATCTTCCTGATCGAATCGGCATCGCGGAGGGTCAAGGATTTAGCGGCGAAAGCCGGTGACATTCCAGCCATCCCGGCAATATCAGGAGAACGGGGCATTACATAAAGCACATTGGTTCCCAGTTGTTCGAAAGTCGAGGCGACGGTGGCTTCGGTACCACGACCCAGAGACATCAAAGAGATCACGGCACCGACACCGATGATGATACCAAGCATAGTCAATACCGAGCGCAGCTTATTAGAACGTAACGATTGCAAAGCGATAAGAAATGATTCGACGAATTTCATAATGATTTCATCTCATCGCTGACCACCAGACCGTCTTTCAACCGGATGATGCGCCGGGTCTGCGCGGCAATTTCCGGTTCATGGGTAACCAGGATGATAGTAATTCCTTCTTCGTTCAACTGACGGAACAGGGTGATGATACCATCGGCAGAAACGGTATCCAGGTTGCCGGTCGGTTCATCGGCGAGGATCAGAGAGGGATTATTGACGAGGGCGCGAGCGATGACAACACGCTGCTGTTCGCCGCCGGAGAGTTCCGTCGGTTTATGACCGGCGCGATGGTCCAGCCCTACTTTTTGCAGGGCTTCGAGAGAGCGGCGCCTTTTTTGCACACTGCCGCTGTAAACGAGTGGTAACTCAACGTTGGAAACCGCACTGGAACGCCGCAGTAGATTGAAATCCTGGAAGACAAAACCCAGTTTCCGGTTGCGGAACTCGGCAAGACGGTTATCGTTATAGCGCCCGATATCCTCGCCTTCAAAAAAGTACTTGCCGGAAGTCGGTTTGTCCAGGCAACCGATGATGTTCATAAGCGTAGATTTACCGGAACCGGAGGCACCGATAACAGCCACCAGTTCGCCTTTGCGGATAGTCAGGCTAACACCACGCATGGCATGGACCGCCACCTTGCCCATGCGGTACATCCTGGTAACGTTTTCGAGCTGGATGATGACCGGTGCAACCACTAGAAAAAACCACCCATGTTCTGACTCGTACGTTCCACGACAACGGTATCGCCTTCCTGCAATCCGCTAATAATTTCGGTTTCAATACCGTTGGAAATACCGATAGTTATGACCCGTAGTTCGTTAATGCCGTTGACACGGACGGTGATCACATACTGACCTTTGTCATTCTTGCCGATAGCGCGGTCGGGAATGATCAGGATACCGGAACGCCGGGCAGTCACGATATCAGCGGAGGCACTCATACCCACCTTCAAAGTCTTGACCCCGGGCATCACCAGGTTGATCCAAACGTCGTAGACAACCACGCCGGCCTGTGGAGAGGGGAGATCACCGATAGAAGCCACCTGTCCCTCAAGCCGGTGGTCAGGCAGGGCATCGACTTCGATATTTGCCGTCTGACCAGGGTTGACATGGACGATATCGATCTCATCGACCTGGATTTTAAACTTCATGGAAGAGGCGTCAATGATTTCAGCGACAGCATAGGCCGGAGAGACATAATCTCCTTCTCTGACATTAAGACGAGCGATAATACCGCTAAAAGGGGCCTTGAGAACAGCTTCGTCGAGCAGTCTTTTCGCTTCTTTCAGGGACTGTTCGGCAAGGGGCAGCGATTTTACGGCGACATCGTATGACTGCTGAGCGAAAGCGAGTTGAGAACGGGCTAAAACGACTTCCGGGGTATCGCCGCGCGCGAGCAGGGTGTTGAGCCGGGCTTCGGCGTTAGCCAGCCGGTCCTCGGCAATGAGAAGAGCGCCTTCCCAGGAAGCCCGCTCACCGGGCGGAGCAGCAGCCAGCCTGGTTCTAATATATTGCAGGTAGGTTTTCTCATTGGCAACATCAGCCTCCGCCTTCATAATCTGGGCGGTGGTCAGGCGCTCCAGCGCCTGGTCCAACGTAAGCTGAGCAGACTTGACAGCAACGTCAGCCTGGGTAACGGCGAGTTTAGCCCGGTCGTAAGCTACTTCAGCCTGGTTAACATTAAGTTCAAGACTATCTGTTACCAGAGATGCTACAGATTCACCTTCGGCAATTGCCCGGCCTTCGCTAACGAATATTTTACTCACCTTTCCGGCAGTACCGAAGAATAATTTGCGACTGTTGATAGCCTCCAGATTACCGCTCCCGCTGACAGTGACAGCGAGATCGCCCCTGACGACCGGAACCAACTGCTGGGTTTTGCCATCGGTTTGGGAGCCACAGGAAAGGAGACCGAGGGCGATGACCAACAGCAGGAACGGCAACAAGCACTTGCGAATATTCAATTGCCTTACCTCCTGGATATCATGCAGGTATGTATTCATCATAACATCAATTCTTCCTGCCAGTCTGCAACATCAAAAAACACACTGTACCTGCGAGAGCAACAGCCGACCAGAGAATAAAAGGCCAGGTATGGTTAGTGTCAGCAAGTTTGCCGCCGATAAAGGGCAGAATGAAGCCGCCGACATTAGCCATGCCGCCGATCAGACCGAGAGTCGTGCCAGCGGAGGCGGCGCCGATTTCCTTGATCTGCACAGCACGCGCGACGACCAGAGTACCAATTCCCTGGGTAAGACAGCCGACCAGGGGAATCAAGACCCAGAACATGGCCTGGTTGGAGATAGTAAAAAGAATGATGACGGCAGACGCGACGACCGAACTAACAATCATTATCGACTTGGAAACTCCAAACCGGTCAGCAAGGGTAGGGATACCGATAGCGCCGACGATACTGGCGACAAAGAGGGTCGAGGTCATGGTATCACCTACATTCTTAGCAATGCCGATTTTTTCCAGATATACCGGCAGGTAGCCGTTCACCGAAATGAAAGCACCGACAACCCCGAGGTTGCCGAGGGAAAGAAGCCATGACTCCCGGACACGGAAAACGGTGGACATCGAACGGCGGAACGACGGTCTCACTTCTTCAGAAACAACGGTTCCGGGACTGACCGGCGGGCGAACCCCATTCATGAGTAAAATCCAGACGATTCCGATCAAGACACAAAGCCCGCTATAGAGAAACAAGACATTACGCCAGGAGCCGACCATGGGTAGCAGCGTAGTGGCACTCAGAGCAGTCGTCAACACCCCGCCGACAGCAAACCCGGAGATAGTGATGCCGGTCGCCAGGCCAACCAGACGCGGCGGGAAAAATACTCCGGGCATCCTCTGCAAATTGGGGAACACCAGAGAAACCGCAGCCCCGGTAAGAAACATGGAGATAGTGAGTAAGGGCAGATTAACGGAGAGGCCACGGAAGGCGTTAGCCGCGGCGACGACAAAGCAACCGATAGCGATAGTTCGAACAAAACCAAGCCGGTCGCCGATCAAACCGCCGAGAAGGGCAGTCAAAGCACATCCTACCGGTAGCATGCTCCATAACATGCCAATTTGACCGAGGGAGAGGTTCAAATCTCGCGAAGCGGCGGTGAACAAGACCGGCATTACGGTCCAGGGAACACCGACAGCGATGAGATGGACCAGGACAATCAAACACAGGATACCCCATTTATTCATGGTACGTCCCGGAACATTTGTATTTTGCTTGACATGCGCAATCCTTGAACTCGAAGCAGATATGTTATTCGTGGGATTCCTCCATTCGATGAAACAACGGTCAGAAATACCAATTCTAGTAGGTTCTGTCCGTTTCTGAATCCAGGATTTTGATGACATCCGAATCCGGGACATCATGCCAGTGGCGATAATAATCAGCCACGGTAAAACGGGTTTCGATACCTTCGGCAAGAGTCAGAACCCGGGTAGATCCCTGTACTAATTTAAGAGCGACCGAAGAAGCCACCGGGACGGCAACGATAATTTCACCGGCGCGGCGACGTTTAACCGATGCCACGGCCGCCAGCATGGTATAACCTGAAGCCAGTCCGTCATCGATGATAATGGCAGTCTTGCCCCGGATCAGGGATAGCGGGCGATCTTTACGATAGAGAAGGCTACGCTGCCTGACCTGTGAAGTAACCATAGTTACCTGTTCAGCGATCTGTTCACGAGTGATTCCTTCGCGCCGCAGCAATTCATCATTGAGAATGACCGAGCCATCATCAGCGACGGCACCGAAACCGGATTCCGGGTGCAACGGTAAAGGCAGCTTGCGGACGACAACCACATCAAGGGCGGCATGGATAGCCCGGGCAACTTCCACTGCCAGGTGCATACCGCCATTCGGGATCCCAAGCACAACCGAAGGCCGGTCTTTATACTCAAGTAACTTCGAGGCCAACTGTCGTCCGGCATCCTGCCGGTTATGGAACAAAGGGGAAACTCGAGGCGGATACAAATGTTATCTCCTTCCGGGAAAATATCGTTGAGTTTTTCCCGACGCGCCGATGGGGAAAACAGACATACAGTGAATCGTCGAAATGCTTCAGAACAGTCACGGGATTAACTTAAACTCATTAACGTCCACCATCCCCAGGTCGGTCAGCCTTAATTCCGGTATGACCGGAAGGGCGAGAAAAGACAATACTGAGAACGGTGAAGGTAATCGTGAACCAAGCCTGGCGGCAACGTTTTCCAGTCCAGAAAGACGTGCCACAGTATCTTCCAGAGATCTATCGGAAAGCAGTCCTGCCACCGGCAGCGGTAAAGTTGCTAATATATCCTGACCGGCAGCGGCGACAAGGCCGCCTCCGAGTTTACTAACCTCCCTGATTGCCGCAAGCAAGGATACGTCATCAGTACCTACGGCAATAATATTGTGCGAATCGTGAGAAACGGTTGAGGCGAGGGCACCTTTTTGGAGCCCGAACCCGGAAACCAGGCCAACACCGATATTTCCGGTCGCATGATGTCTTTCGGCAACCACCAATTTAAGGATATCACGTTCGATATCCGGAACAATAGCACCAGCAACCATTTTCGGAGTTACAAACCGCCGCCGGGTAATAATCTGCCCGGGTACGACTTCAATCAACGGGACAGGCAAACGATGAACAAAAAGGAGCGAATCCAGGGTGAGTGGTCCAGTACGGACCGTGTTACGCAAGTGTTGCGATCTTTTTTTACCGGTCACGAAGGAAGCTTTGCCCTGTGCAGCCACCAGTTTGCCCCGAAAGAAGACCTGATCAATCCGCATTTCGGCGAGGTTGTCTAAAACAACCAGGTTGGCGCAATAACCGGGGGCAACCGCTCCCAGTCCGGCAAGCCGGAAATATTCCGCCGGATTGATAGTGACCATCTGGATAGCTCTGACCGGATCGAGTCCCAACCGGACAGCTTTGCGCAAGACAGCATCGATATCTCCGTCCTGGAGGAGATCGACACAGGTACGGTCGTCGACAACGAAAAGGCAGCGCCGATAGGTTTTATCCGTGACGAGCGGCAACAGGGCTGCCAGGTTTTTTTCGGTAGACCCTTCGCGGATCATGACATACATGCCCCGGCTCAGCTTGGCGTGAGCTTCTGTAACGGTTACCGATTCATGATCGGAGCGGATACCGGCGGCGATATAAGCATTAAGCGGGTATCCATTCAACCCGGGACTGTGACCATCGATAACCCGACCTTGAGCCGAGTCCAATTTCTGTAATACGCTGGTATCCCGATACAACACTCCGGGATAATTCATCATTTCGCCGAGACCGATACATTGCCGCCAACGGAGAATCCGACGGATATCGGCAGCATCGAGCCGCGCGCCGGATGATTCAAGGTGAGTGGCCGGAACACACGAAGGAGCCATCAGGAAGACATCAAGAGGAAGGTAGCGGGCGCCTTCAAGGACATACCGGAGTCCGGCAATTCCGGAGACGTTAGCGATTTCATGCAAGTCGGTCACGATACCCAGGGTGCCACGAGGGACTACGGCGCGCGCGTACTCTCCGACATCGAGCAGGGAGCTTTCGAGATGGACATGACCATCGATGAATCCGGGGGCGAGGTATTTCCCGGCGAGATCAATAACGGTGGCGGCGCGGGTGTAATCGCCAATCCCGGCAATCCACCCGTTCCTGACGGCAACATTCCCGCGTTCGATTTCGCCATTAAAGACATTAATGACCCGGGCATTGGCCAGGACAAGATCGGCTTCAGTCTCGTTTTTAGAAACGGAGATCAAATCCCCGAGGTTTTTCGATAGGGAAATAGCACTCATCTTTCTTCCAAAGCGCAGATATCAGGCAGGTTTCGGTATTTTTCGTCCCAATCCAGGCCACAGCCGACAAGGAATTTGTCGGGTACGGTAAAGCCGAGATAATCGATTTTGACCGGGACACGGTGACGCGCGGGCTTGGCGATCAGGGCGCAGAGTTTGAGCGAAGCCGGTCGCCTTACGGTCAAATATTTAAGAAGGCGGTCAACACTGAAACCGGTATCGATGATGTCTTCGACCACGATAACATCACGCCCCCTGATCGTGGACCGGGGACCGAAGAGGACCTTGACCTGACCGGATGATTCCGTACCGCTGCCGTAACTGGCCAGCCGGACGAAATCGATTTCGACCGGGAAATCAAGCTGACGGACCAGATCGGCCATAAAGACGAAACAACCTTTGAGAATCCCGACCAGGAGCGGGTTGTTGTTCCGACAATCGCGGGATATCTCCCCAGCCAGACGCCTTACTGCGGCATCGATTTCCTGCCGGTTTATCAGAGGGACACAAACCGTAACCAAAATGGTAACTATTCCTTAAAAACTACTTAAAAATACGGCGGGTTTCGCGAAAACGGAAATATAACCCGGCCAGCAGCCCGAAGGCCAGCCCGCCGAGATGGGCTTCCCAGGCAATCGAACCAGCGGCATAGAAAGTCAATAGAAACGCACCGATGACCGATGCCCAAAGCGGGATAGGGACGGGTATGGGGAAGATGATCACCGGCAGGCGGGGGCGCAGTATGACAAGCGCGCCCTCAACGGCAAAGATCGCCCCGGAAGCTCCCACAACAAGGGAGTAAGGAACATTCAATGCCATGAATAACAGGTTGCCTACGATTCCGCCGAGGAAATAGACAATCAGAAATGGCTTATTACCAACTATGCCGATCAGGTAATTGCCGAAGAAAAAGAGGATAAGCATGTTAAAGATAATATGGGTAAAGTTGGGGAAAGGAGCATGAATAAAGATACTGGTGACAACAGTCCATGGTTCACGGGCAAATTGCGCGGGGATAAAACCAAACAGATCCAGAAGATTTTTATTGATGGATACACCGATATAGAGCACAAAACAGGTGATCATGATGTAGGCAACCAGGCCAAGACCGGGATTATTATAACTACGATATCTCATCAATATTCCTCGTATAATGCTACTGTTCTTAATCATAGCGACCAGCGGGTTATCCTGCAAGCGATGGCTTCAAATGACCTTCATGTCATTGGCAAACCGCAATTCATATTCTTGCGTCTGTGATACATATGCTTGACTCAGGAACAGACTGCAAGTATGATTTTTGTGAGCATAGAGATGAAAGCTGGCAAAGTGATCGGTCTGATCCTGCTGAATATTATCCTGTTGATATCGCTTCTCACCTGTGGTGCGGTATTACCAATCAACAATTCCCTGCTGAGTAAGTATTTCATTCCGAATCAACTGGACAAACTGGAAATCACTCCGGTAGTCGAGGAGATGATGGGAAATACCGCAGGGTTGAGGCCAGAGGTCAGTGAAGCGATCAGGAGAGCAGTCAAAACAACGGAATTGCAGATCAAGAATCAGATCAGAGCAGCAAACTATCAAATTTACGATTATCTTCTCGGCAGAAGCTCGGAAATAAACCTGCGGCAGGTGCTAAAAAACACTGTGCTAAGTCGGGAATTCCTTGCGGACCTGTTGAATGAAGCCGACATACTGACCCTGCTACAGCAGGGTTTACGAGACCAACTAGTCGAACAAATACCTTCCGACCAGAGGTCGCTGGTGACATACCTGGAACAGGCAATGCCCGAACTGAATCCCTGGTTGCAGCAACAAGTCGACGTCGTTATCGATCCGGTAGTCGATTATCTACTTGGAGAGAGCACCTTTTTCCGCATTGAAATAGAACTGGAACCGATGTTCACCATACTCAAGTCAAGTATGCGGGACGCTTTTCTGCGTGCGCCGCCGCCCGAGCTGACCGGAAAATCGCTGGACGAACTGGATGATATTTTTAACCGGAACTTCGATGTTGGGGTCAGCCGGATTGCAACTACCGCAGTCATCGATCCGCAGTCGCTCGGCATCAGTGAAACAAGTCCGCTAGTAGAATCAACGGAAGAAGCCAGCATAGTACTGGCAAACATCCGCAATACGGTTAGCTATTTCCGGGTTTTTTTTATCGTCCTGATAATTTCGATTATCGTTGTAACAGCGGTTATGGTACTGGTATACCGGAGAGTCAAGGGCGCCGCGTTGAACCTGGGCATTATCCTGCTGGTCTTTGGTGTACTGCAATATATCGAAGTTTTAAGCATTAAATACTCTGTCAAGGCAATGGTGGCGACAGCCGAATTACCAGATACTGTCCGGGCGTGGATTCCCAGCCTGTTGGCCGATTTCTTCCGACCATCCGAAATATTGAGCATGGTAGCCTGCGGCACCGGCGCCGGATTGATCGCGGTGGCGATTATTTACCGGCATCAGCCTCCACAGACCGAACAATCAGCCGGAGGCGGTGCTGGTGGGTGATGACAACTGTGGTACCAGCTTTGATCAGTCCTTCCCGTGAGCGACACTTCCACATCTCGCCCCGGATCTTTACAAGACCGTCGGGTGATAGATCTTTGACAACGACTCCGGTACTACCAACAAGGTTGACCAAACCGGGGATCTGCCTACGCAGCAGGGCGTCGGTTCCTTTTCGGTAGGTGAATACGGACCAAGCCAGCCACAAGAGCATAATCGCGAGGATTACCGGCAGCGGGATACGGACGTTGATCATGGGTAATACCCACCAACCGACAACCAGGATAGCCACTTCTTCAGCGATAGTGCTGATTATGGCAATAATCAACCGCTGGCGCATCATATCTATCGTGAAATTATAACACCCGTCAAACCTTACACCCCGGATCATCCAGTGTATATACGTCCCGCATTGATACAGTGGCTGAGAGATGAATGCCGTAATGCTATTCCAACAAGGGTATTAAAGTGGTATCTGGCATGCGGTTATTCTTTACGGCGGCCGACCACCCGGACAAGAGCGATGTAACGACCGCCGTCTGCCTCCAGAAATTCGACCACGGAGGGAAAAAGCAAGGTGCCGGCCTGTTCGCAGGCATTTTCATACTGGATCCAATCCGGCACACCGTTAGGGTTGACATCAGCGACTACATGCTGAACTACGGCACACTTGCTCCAGTGACGCTGCCACCAGGCGGCGGTATGGAAGCACCAGCATTCATCTTCCCAAAAATGCCCGCCGTTCTCAGCAATCCGGGTGAGGTGCTCCGGGGGCAGGCCGCTGATCTCCCGGTTAAGTCCGGGGACAACAATACCAATCTGCCCACCGGGCTTGAGGAACTTGATAAACGAAGGCAAGTAGAGATCGTCAGTACCGTAATACTGGTAGGAGTCCAGGCTGACGATGGCGTCGAAGAAGCCTTCGGCATAAGGAAGGGCGTGGGCTTCAGCGTGGATGGGGATAACCCGGTCTTCAAGTCCGGCTTCCTTGATCCGCTGCCAGTTTTCGGTCGCACTGATCCAGAGGTCGTTAGCCCAGACATGGACACCAAATTCGCGAGCCAGGAAGATGGAGCTAAGGGCTTTACCGCAGCCCATATCCAGCACACGCATACCGGGCTTGAGGTCGATTTTTTCACAGAGCCACTCCGTCAGCCAGAGGACATTGGGGCCCATCCACCCCTTGACCACCCAATCGGCATCGTATTTTGCCGACCGGGGATAGCGGTGGTTTTGCAGCATGGCAGTCAGTTGGTTTTTATCCAAGTTCATTTTTATTCTTCCCATACATAGTTATTCAGCTACTATCAAAATACTCAAATAGAATGGTAAAGAAGAACGCCCTAAATATCACCCCGTAACTTAAGGACGGTGGTAGAGCCAGACAATATGACTCCAGAATAAAGAAAAACCTCTTTCGGAGAGAACAGCCGTAACGCGTCCCTCACCCGAGACGGGATTCAAACCAGAATAGAAACGCATAAGTAGCAGCCAGATATTACCGCCGAACGGTTATTGCAAAAGTCAACCTAATGTTTCGCCGTGCGTTCGATGCTCTCCAGCATTCTTTCGGCATTTTCGGCGATCGTTTGCGCCGACTTGGCAATCTGCTTGATGTGGGTTCGATAAGCTTCGAGCAGTTCGTAGACCGGTTTTTCCTTGCGGTCCCGCTGGTCGAGGTTTTCTTTCACCCGGTTCATGATCTGGTTGGTCAAATCGACGAACTGGGCGAAAGCAGCCTCAATATCATCATGGGCGGACATCCACTTGCGTGCTTTCACCGATTCTTCATGCGACCTGACCAGCTTGAGATACTGTTCAAACCTGGGGTCCTGGTCAATATTATCATCAGCCAATTTGCGCAGCCAGGTTTCAGATTTTCTGAGTGCGTCCAATACTGCCTCCATGTATCGATGGAATTACTGAAGCATATTGTAACACACGCTACTGATCGAAGTAACGATGCCGGGTTACTGATTTGCTGATATATCGTTAGGCCAACCCGCGGTGTTGACCTCTAGTATTTCGACGCCCCGATCTCTTCCATCTTCCCAGTGACAGTGAAGACGATGCGCTCGCAGATATTGGTAACACGATCGGCGGCCCGCTCCAGGTTATGGGCCGTCCACATGAGACGAGTGGCCCGGGTGATTGTCCGCGGATCCTCGGCCATAAAAATCAACAGTTCACGAAAAACCTGGTCATAAAGATGATCGACCAGATCGTCTTCGGCCGGTATCTTTTTCGCTGTTTCGGCATCGTTGTTCGAGAAAGCTCCGAGTGTGCGCTGGAGCATGTCCGCCACTTTATCGGCCATACGCGGTATATCCACCAGTGGCTTCAGCGGTGGCTCGTTGCCGATCAGGATGACGATACGGGCAATGCCGAGCGCATAGTCGCCGATACGCTCGATCTCGGTGACGATATTCAGAATCGCCACGATATTTCGCAGGTCGGAGGCCATCGGCTGCTGCGTGGCAATAAGCTGAATACACTTTTCCTCGGTCTCAAACCGCTTAGTGTTGATAAACTGGTCTTCGCTGATGATGCGGTTGGCCAAGTCAATATCCCGGTTTTTCAAGGCTTCCACCGCACGCAGTATTGCTTTTCCGGCCATGCTGCCCATCACCAGGATATCGTCCCGGATCTCCTGAAGTTTCTTGTGATAGATAGTTCTCATTTCCATCGTTTTTCTCTCCCTGTTCTTAGCCGAATCTGCCAGTAATATAGTCTTCAGTACGCTTATCTTTGGGGTTGGTAAATACCTGTGGAGTGAGCCCGTATTCCACGAGCATCCCCGCCCGATCGGAGTCCATCATAAAGAAGGCAGTCATATCGGAAACCCGGGCAGCCTGTTGCATATTGTGTGTCACGATAACGATGCTGTACTGGGAAGCGAGGGAGCGCATCAGGTCCTCGATCTTGAGTGTAGCGGCGGGATCGAGAGCACTGCAAGGTTCGTCCATCAGGATGACTTCCGGTTCAATCGCCAGCGCCCGGGCGATGCATAAACGCTGTTGCTGTCCGCCGGAAAGCGAAGTGCCCGATTCATTCAGTTTGTCTTTGACCTCATCCCAGAGCGCGGCCTGCCTCAGACATCTCTCGACGGTCTCCTGCAATTCCCAGCGCCGGGACCAGAACCGGGACAATCTGATACCAGCGACAACATTATCGAAAACAGACATGGTAGGGAAGGGGTTGGGTTTCTGAAAGACCATCCCGATGCGCCGCCGCACTGATACGGGGTCGACATCGTGGGCATAAATATCTTTACCGTCCAGGAACACCTGTCCCAGAACCCGGCCGCCGGCGGAGACTTCATGCATCCGGTTCAGACAACGGATAAAAGTGGATTTACCGCAACCGGACGGTCCGATGATGGCGGTGATAGATGCTGCCTTAATACTCAGATCGATGTGTTTCACCGCCAGCATTTTTCCGTACCATGCATTCAGTTCACGGACCTCGATGACATTATTGGATCCTGCCGACTCGCTCCCCGGGTTGAGGATGGAAGACGGCCGGTTAAAAATAACGTTACCGGATGCTGTCATAGTTTTTCCTTTTTCATGCGCATTTTTCCCTATCTCCGGCGGCTAACCCAACGGATTAGGACATTGATACCGAGAACTAGAATGATGAGTAGAAAAGCCCCGGCCCAGGCTTGCTGGTTCTGGTCGGAATAAGGCGATAAGGCATAACGATAAATCTGCATGGGGAGGGCGCCGATAGGTTCCAGGATGCCGCGGAAACCGAAGTAATTACCGAACGCGGTAAACAGAAGCGGAGCGGTCTCACCGGCAATACGAGCTACGGCCAGCATGATCCCGGTAATGATGCCCGTCAGGGCACCGGGAACGACCACGCCCACGACGGCGCGCCACCGCGTTATGCCAAGTGCGAGGGCGGCTTCACGCATCGAGTTGGGCACCAAGCGCAGGGCTTCTTCGGTTGTCCGGGTGACTACCGGGATCATGATCACCGCCAGCGCGAACCCGGCGGAGAGCGCCGAATAGGATTGCATCGGCCGGACCAAAATGGCATAGGCGAATACGCCGATGATAATCGATGGGACCCCGGCAAGGATATCGGCGGCGAACCGGACGGCAGTCGCTATCCGGGCATTTGCGAAATCGGACAAAAATATCCCGGCCATGAGACCGACCGGTAGCGCCATCACCGACCCGAGGACTACCAGGATGCCGGTACCGATGATCTCATTCCGCATACCCCCACCCGGTTCTCCGGCCGGTCGAGCGACTTGCGTAAGCAGGTCAGAATTAAGATACTTGATGCCATTTGCCAGGATAAAGGCCAAAATAAAAACCAGCACCATGATCGCCAATGCTGCGGCGACCCCGCTGAGGGTCAACATAAAGCGATTGGACCATCTACGGCGCCGGTAATTGATTTCGCTGATCAATCTCGACCTGCCTTGACTGCCGTTAAACGCCAAACCAGCACACGAGCGACCACGTTCACCAGTAACGTGATGGCGAAAAGGACCACCGCCAATTCGACCAGGCTGGCTATAAAAACCTCACCCACCGCTTCACCAAATTCGCCGGCGATTTTACTGGCGATGGTAGAGCCGGGCGACAACAGCGAAGGGGTGAGGATATATTTGTTACCGATCACCATAGTCACGGCCATGGTCTCCCCCAGTGCCCGGCCTAGACCCAGAATTACTGCCCCAACCAGACCGGAACGACAGTAAGGCAAGACAGCCCGGCGAATGGTTTCCCAGCGGGTGGCACCGAGAGCTAGCATCCCTTCCCGCTGCGTGTCCGGCACTGCCCGGATAGCATCGCGACTCACTGCGGTAATGATGGGAATGGTCATAATTGCCAGGATAAAACCGGCGGAGAGAAAACTGAGACCGCCGAAGACCTGGCCGTGAAAAAGGGGAATATAACCCAGGTTGTTACTGAGCCAGCGTTGCAAAGGTTCCAGAGCAGGGACCAAAACGAACAAACCCCATAGTCCGATGATGACACTGGGGATAGCCGCCAGCATTTCAATAAGGAAAGCGCCCGGCCCGCGGATCCATTTCGGCGCCATCTCCACCAGGAAAATAGCTGCACCGAAGCTGATGGGGACCGAGATAAGCAACCCGATCGTTGAGCTTAACAGTGTCCCGTATATCGCCGGCAATGCCCCGAACTGCTCGGTAACAGCATTCCAGGCAGTACCAGCAAAGAAACCGATACCGAATTTCCGGATCGCCGGCATGGCATCGAGATTCAAAGTAATCAAAATGCCGACCAATACCGCAACCACCAGCAAGGCAAAGAAAAGAGTGAGACCGGCAAAAGTCCGGTCGCCAAGCTGCCAGCGTCTCCTGGCTTTCGCTGCGGTTATCTCTCGCTGCATACGGTTTCCTGGTACATCATATTTCTAAAATATATAATCCAGTACGGGGAGAGTGCAGGAAAAATAGTCCTGCATTCTCCCCGGAACGACTGAATTCATACTATTTCTTTAACAAAGGCTGCCCGTTGTACAAGATAGACTTGATCATGGCTTCGGCTTTACTTACTGCCAAGCTGGAGAGGGGGGCGTAATCGAGAGCTGTCGTATACTGCTGCCCTTCATGTATCGCCCACCAGAGCATGTTGACCAGAGCAAGCCCTTTCGCCTGGTTGGTCTGGTTGACGTAAGCCAATATCCAGGTAAAACCAACGATGGGGTAGGCTCCCGGATTGGTGGAGTTGGTGATCATTACCTTCATGTCATCCGGCAGTTGCACCCCTTCAGCGGCTTTTGTTGTTGCTTCGACAGACGGTTCGATGAAATTTCCCGCGGCATTCCGTAATTTCGCCCAGGCGATCTTGTTCTGTATAGCGTAAGCCAGTTCGACGTAGCCGATGGCGCCCTTAATTTGCTTTACCTGCCCCGCGACGCCAGCATTCTTTTCCCCACCGATATCTCCTTTCCAGCTTACTGAGGTGGCATTTCCGACTGCATTCTTCCACTCATCGCTAATCTTCGAGAGGTAGTGGGTGAAGATGAAAGTGGTGCCCGAACCGTCTGAGCGGTGAACCACGGTGATGTTGC
>JBBITI010000026.1:0-23013 GCA_037440885.1 Dehalococcoidales bacterium
GGTATTCATGATGGTATTTCCGTATAGCAGGATATCTATGTCGATAGGCCGTGGAGAGTTCTTTTTCCCTGGTATCCTGCCTAGTTTGAGTTCAAAACCCTGCAGTAAAGCCATCAGTGAAGGAGGGGGTAGCATCGTGTCCACTTCACAAACCATGTTCAAATAACGTGGCTGTTCTGTGATATCGCCTATCGGTTTGGTATCATAGATCGAGGATACTTTACCCAGGCGTAGACGATGGGTAATTTCCTCAATTGCTTTCTTCATGTTGTCCTCGCGGCTGCCCATATTCGACCCAAGGCTGAGATATGTCACTGTCGGTCCTGTACTCATAGACGCTCCTGTTAACCTGGTTGCCTTAATATTAGCACTTTTATATCGTGGTGGGCTATTTGTTATTCGATGCTTTTCCCATGCGTCGGGTATGGCTTATAATGTGCTTAATCCGCCTTGATTAAGGAGAGAACAATGGATTGTATTTTCTGCAAGATTATCGCTGGAGAAATACCGGGTAATTTTGATTACAAAAGCGCAGAGATAGTAGCTTTCCGGGATATCAATCCGGTTGCCCCGATCCATATTCTGATTGTACCTGTAAAACACATCGCCACTTTGAACGATATTCCCGACTCTGAATTACCGTTAATCGGAAAGATGGTAAAGGTAGCTAAAGAATTAGCTGCGAAGGAAGGGATAGCCGAAAAAGGTTATCGCCTGACAGCGAATTGCGGCAAGGAAGGATCACAGATAGTCCAGCATCTCCACATACATCTATTGGGCGGAAGGCAGCTTTCTGGTCGCATCGGTTAATCAATCATACGCAAATAGGTAAGTATCCCGGCTACGCTCTTGGCGTCGCAAATACTGCCCGCAGCGATCAAGCCTTCTAATTCTGTTGCTTTAAACTTCACTACTTCTATTCCGGCAGTGTCTTCGGCAGTTAGTTTGTTTGGTGTTAAATCTGTAGCCAGGTAAAGGTGCAGGAATTCGTTGCAGAATCCGGGTGAGGAATAAAACCCCCCGATCCTTTTCACGACCGCCGGGGTAAACCCGGTCTCTTCGCTCATCTCGCGACGTACTGCTGCTTCCGGTTCTTCTCCCGGTTCAATCCCGCCCGCGGGAATCTCCAGTAATTCCTTTCCCAGGGCATAGCGGTATTGGCGGACGAATAGTATATTGCCATCTCTATCCACCGGGATCACGGCTATACATGGAGCGTGTTCCACCACTTCACGGATTGATTCGCCGTGATCCGGAGTCGTCACTTTGTCGACTCTCAGGGTTACCACGTGCCCGCGGTAAATCGTCTCGCTGGAAACCGTTTTTTCTGGAATCATGAAAATCTCTGTTACTGGAAAATAATCAAAGATAAACTCTATTTCGTTGGCTCGAGGTGTAGTATCATCGCTACTTCATCGCAATTGGGAAACTTGGCGCAACGGTAGCACTCATTCCATACTTTTTGCGGGAGTTCCATCTTGTCAATTCGTGTAAAGCCCAGTTTCTCAAAAAAACCCGGTTTGTAGGTAAGACAGAAAACCGTTGGTAAACCGAGTTCCATAGCATCTTTCAGGCAGGCTTTCACCAGTTGGAAACCGATGCGTTTTTTCTGATGCGATTCGGCGACGGCCACCGAACGGATCTCGGCCATGTCCGACCAGTTTATATGCAGAGCCGCACACCCCACAACGGTGCTGTTATCCCGAATGACGAAATAATCCCTTAACCCTTCATATATTTCGCTTAACGGCCTTGCCAGCATCTCGCCTTTATCCGCAAAATGATTGATAATTTTATGCATGTCTGGAACATCGGTAATTTTTGCTTTAAATACGCGCATCGCCCGTTTTTTTCCCTTTAAGCTTTTTTTCTAAAGAATGATAAAAAGACTCATTGTGAATTCGAATGAATTTCAACCTGGCATCGCTTTGTTTTACGATGACGCTGTCGCCGCATGCCAGATCGACGTTGATGTGTCCGTCGATGCTGGCAATACCGGCGGTCGGGTTTTCGAGGATCAGTTTGCAGATGCTGCTCGCTGGTAACACCATCGGATAGGAAAAACTAAGGTGCGGCAGTAATGGTTTCAGTATCATGTCGTGTGATTGCGGGTGCAGGATAGGTCCCCCGGCAGCAAGTGAGTAACCGGTGCTTCCTGTTGCTGTAGAGACAACCACCCCGTCAGACCGGATTACACATAAAGGAATATCATCGATGACTGTGTTGATGTTTATTAAGCGGGCAATACTACCGCGGGCAACTACCACATCGTTTAAAGCATAATAATGGCTGGTATCGTTTTTAGGGGAGACGATTCCGATATCCAGTACTGCACGTTCATCGGTTTGCCCGTCACCGTTAAGGAGCAGCGGTATTTTTTCTAAAGATTCTTCAACTGTCAATTCACTCATAAAACCCAGTCGTCCCAGATTGATCCCGGCAATCGGGACGGAGTGTGGTAGAACAGCTTGGGCAGCACGCAGAATAGTACCGTCACCGCCGATGCATAGAACCATGTCGGTAGCTTCAACTTGCAGGCGCGCCTCTTTCCATTTCCATGCGGAACATAACCACACGGCGTAATGGTTGTTTCGTAGGTATACCGTTAATTCTTTCGCCAGCGAACAGGCGGCATCTTTTAGCGGATGGTAGAATATTCCGATTCGTCTCATAAATAAATTCCGTACAGGACAACTACAGTATAGCGCTAGGTATCAATGAGAGTAAAGTCATCGATAACCGGTATTAATCATTATCTGTTCGCTTTGGTATTGAGAACTGTTGCGGGATTAATATGATATCGGTTTAAAATAAGGATCACGAAAATTTGATTGAAACACGACTCATACACAGTGGCTTTTTATAGAAGATTCATATATCATTTAACATCTCATAATACCTTGGTATTGAGCGGGGGGTATATGTCAAACAATGAAAAGTATACTGTCTCGGGCGAAGATGTCGTAAAAAAAGTTAAGCAACTGATTCATGAAGGAAATATCAGGAGGATCCGCGTCTTACAGAAAGGAAACCTGGTGATGGAAATCCCGCTAACCGCTGGCGCCATTGTTATCGTAGCTGCCCCGCTACTGGCGGCTCTAGGGGCTTTTGCTGCATTGGTGACCGAATGTACTATTGAAGTGGAAAAGATTGAATCAAAAGAGGGGGCTGATAGTTAGCCCTTTTCCCCGGGATTGGTATGGATATTATTTTAGCGCGTCACGGTGAAACGGAATGGAATGTTGGTGAAGTATTCCGAGGTCGGGCTGACATTGACTTGAATCGAAACGGACGTCTTCAGGCTGAACTCCTTGGTCAGTATTTGGCTGTTACAAAAATAGAAGCGGTCTATACCAGCCCGCTAAAGCGAGCAGTTGATACGGCGCGCTCAATCGCTCGGTTTCATAATCTTCAAGTCGAAGTCCGGGAGGAATTAAATGATCTGGATTTCGGAGCATGGGAAGGGCTCTCGGTAAACGAAGTACCGCTGAGATATCCGGATCTATTTGCCGTATGGGCAGATCATCCTGAAAAAGTATGTCTACCCGGTGGCGAAACCCTGGACGATGTGAAGAAAAGATCCATGAAAACGATCGATACAATTATCGATCATTATCGGGAAAGCGTGGTGCTGGTGACGCATCGTGTGGTGATTAAGGTTCTGGTCTGTAACTTACTTGGGCTGGGCAACGCTCATTTCTGGAATATTATGGTGGATACATGCGGGTTAACTACGTTCCGCTATGATAAAGGTCGTTTCGTTCTCATCCGGCATAATGACAACGGTTTCTTGAAAACTCTTGAACTGACACCATCAAAAGATTTCTAGGACTCGCTATATATCTTGTTTGTTGTCTTGATGTGGAACTGCGAGGATTCCGGATTTGTATCGCTAACTTTGTTATAATATCCCCATGAGTGGGCCGCGTCTGGTATTATTCGATGGCAACGGTATCATTCACCGGGCTTATCATGCTTTCGAAAAAAGCCGGACGCTGACCAGTAAGACCGGTGAGATCGTCAGCGCCGTCTATGGCGTTGCTGCGATGCTGCTTAAGGCGGTCACCGAATTGCAACCGACCCACTGGGCGATTGCCTTTGATAAAGCCGTCCCTACCTTCCGCCATGAGATTTTTGATGCATATAAGGCTAACCGTCCCAAGACTCCGGACGAACTTATTAACCAGTTCGGCCGCGTCCGTCAGTTGGTCGAAGCTTTTCATATCCCTATCTTCGAACTAGACGGGTTCGAGGCTGATGATGTCCTCGGCACCTTGAGCCACCAGGCTTCGCAGCAGGGTATGGATACGGTTATCGTCACCGGCGACGCTGATACCATGCAGTTGATCTCTACGAAAATCAAGGTTTTGTATCCTAAGCCAAAGGGCACGTTCAGTGATACTATCCTCTATGACGATGCTCGGGTAGTTGAGCGGTATGGTGTTAAGCCCGGTAATATAGTTGACTTGAAAGCGTTGGTAGGGGATACTTCAGATAATATCCCCGGGGTGCGCGGCATCGGTGACAAAACAGCGGTGAAACTGATTCAGCAGTTCGGGTCACTCGAGGATATCTACCATCACCTGAAAGAAGTTGCCCCGCCCCGGCTTCAGGCGTTGCTTCGTGACAATGAAGAGACAGCCCGGAAGTGCAAGACCCTGGCTGCCATCGTGACCAATGCCCCGGTGAACCTTAACCTGGAAAAATGTCGGGTCACCCATTATAACCGTGATACGGTGACCGCTCTTTTCCGGGAACTCGGTTTTGCCAGCCTCTTGGGTAAACTAACCCGGTTCGAACAGGAGACTGCCCAACCCGTCCTGATGCCCCAACCTGAGATCGTTCCGGCTAAATATAATGTTATTTTTACGGTCCCGGCTTTAGAAGCACTGATAACCCGTTTAAGACAGGTTGGGACTTTCTCCTTCGATCTGGAATCTACCAGCCTCGATCCGATGTCAGCCGCGATAGTCGGTTTTTCTTTTGCAGTTGCTCCGGGAGAGGCTTACTATATCCCTGTAGGACATGTCAGTCTGATGACTGAGGCGCAATTACCGCTGCCGGTAGTACTGGAACAGCTTCGTGAATTGTTTGAAGATGCGAAACTGGCGAAAGTAGCCCACAACGCTAATTATGATGCTACGATTCTCGCCGAGAACGGTATTGAGGTCCTTAACCTGACTTTCGATACCATGATTGCCGCTCATCTTTTGAGTGAAAAATCACTGGGATTGAAAGCCCTGGCTTTCGAACGGTTGGGTGTGGAGATGACTCCCATAACTTCGCTGATTGGTGCCGGGGCAAAACAGATATCGATGTCCCAGGTGGACATCTCCCGTACGGCGGATTATGCCGCTGCAGATGCTGATATGACCATCCGCTTGACCGGTGTTCTCGAACCGGAATTGAAAACAGAGGAACTCTGGCCGCTTTTCGCTGATGTTGAAATGCCGTTGGTCCCGGTCCTGGTACATATGCAGCGCAACGGTGTACTCCTGGATACGGTACGTTTGAAAGAGATGTCGGCTCATCTCGGCGAACAGATTGGTAAGCTTGAACAGGAGATTTACAATTGCGCCGGCCGGCAGTTCAATATCAATTCGCCGCAACAGTTGGGGGAAGTATTATTCCAGGATTTAAAGCTGCCGGCAAAAAAGAAAGGCGCCGGTTATTCCACCGGTGCCGAAATACTAGAGGAACTGCGCAGCGAACATAAGATTATCAGCCCGATATTGGAATACCGCCAGTTGTCCAAACTGAAATCAACATATGTTGATGCTTTACCGGGACTGATAAATCCCAAGACCGGCCGGGTGCACACTTCATTCAACCAGACCAAGACCGCCACCGGCCGTTTATCTTCCAGCGATCCGAATTTACAGAATATCCCGATACGCACGGAACTGGGCAGGGAAATCAGGTTGGCTTTTACAGCCCCGGAAGGGTCGCTTTTATTGGGTTCCGACTATTCACAGATAGATTTAAGGGCTTTAGCCCATTTATCTCAGGATCCCGGCTTGATGGAAGCCTTTAATCATGATGAGGATATCCACGCGGCAACCGCCAGTCGGTTATTCGGTGTACCACCTCTTTTTGTTACCCCGGATATGCGCCGGGTAGCTAAGACGGTTAATTTTGGTGTGATTTACGGAATGAGTGAATATGGACTGGAACAGGCCACCGAGTTGTCCCGTGATGAAGCCGCGAAATTTATTGCTACCTATTTTGACCGTTATCCCGGCGTCACCAGGTATTTGGAAGCGACCAAACAGCAAGCACGGGAAAAAGGTTATGTCCAGACTTTACTGGGACGAAAGCGGATTATCCCGGAAATAAACTCTGCCAATTACCAGGTACGGTTAGCAGCCGAACGAATGGCTATTAATATGCCGGTCCAGGGCACATCCGCTGACATTATCAAGGTGGCTATGATCAATCTTTTCCGTGAATTAAAGCGACAGGGACTCAAGAGTAAAATGCTTCTGCAAGTGCACGATGAACTGGTCTTCGAAGTTCCCCAGGATGAATTAAGACTCATGAAACAATTAGTCCCGGAGTTAATGGCCAGCGCTGTCAAACTTAGTATTCCGGTTAGAGTTGAGTGCAAAGTGGGACCGAATTGGGGAGAGATGAGTTGACGAAAGAGAGAGAATATGCCGGAATTACCTGAAGTCGAGACCGTAAAAAATGATCTTATTCCTTATGTGGTTGGACAAATCATAACCGACATCACCTTGGATTGGGAAGGCATTGTTCGCAACCCGTCGGTCCAGGAATTTCGCGAGGGTATTGCCGGGCAAAAAATTGTAAGTCTTTCCCGACGGGCTAAATTCTTATTATTCAAACTGAGCAGAGGCGACACTCTGGCGATCCATCTGAGAATGAGCGGCTCTCTTCTCATTGACCCACCAAGAGAACTATACAGTTACATTCGAGCGGTTATCCATCTAAAAAATGGCTGCAATGTCCTTTTTCGTGATCCGCGTAAATTTGGTCGGATGATGCTCCTTAAAGATATTACTCCCCTTGTAAATAAACTCGGTCCCGAACCTCTGGAGCCTTCATTTACACCGGGATTGTTGGCAAGAATCCTGGAAAAGCGGAAAGTCCCGTTAAAACCGGTTCTTCTCGATCAGGAAGTGATCGCCGGCCTGGGTAATATGTATGCTGATGAAGCTCTGTTCGAGGCTGGAATCAATCCGCTGCGCCCCGCTAATAGTCTGACAATTTCTGAAATAAGGAAATTGCATAAAGCTATTAAAAAAGTCCTGGAGTTGGGAATCATCAATAAAGGAGCTAGCGAAATTACATATTATCGCCCCGGCGGAGAAATGGGGAAGGCGTTTGAAGCTTTTAAGGTTGCCCACCGGCGTGATACCGATTGTCCGGTTTGCGATACCCCCATCCGGCGTATCAAGTTGCGCGGCCGGGGTACGTACTACTGCCCTAAGTGTCAACCGGAATGCTGATATAGCCTTTTATTGTTGGTCTGTGATAGAATAAATCCTTAGCCTAAATACAGGGAAGGAAGTAAATGCCTGAAAAACCAAAGACAGATGAGAAGCCATTACCTGATCTGGATAAGTTCATTACTAATATCAACAAGAAAGACAAGGTTAGCGGATTAAAACCCAGGTTACCTGCGGTTAAAAGGAAAAGACACGGTCGGTAACAAAGCTATTTGGGGTTTGCATTATTCCTTTTATCTGGTATGATCTCTATTCGAAGGGATGATCTTCTTTTTCAAAATCAGGTTGGTAGTTGCTGTCCGACCCCAGTTCCTGCAACCAGCCATTTTCTAATCCCAGCTTGTTAACGATGTCAACGACGGAAGAGTACTCTTCCGTCGTTATTTTTCGTGCTAAATCCGGTATTCCAGTGGCCAGGTGTGTGGGATAATATTGCGACATAATGCTTATCGTTACGGTCGGCGATATTTCTTCAACCAGCCAGGTAAGTGTATTCTCACTGCCTGCTATGTTATTCGGTAATATCAAATGGCGAACAATCATACCCTTTAATGCCATCCCATCGTCATCCAGAATCAGGTCTCCGACCTGACGGTTCATCTCCTTGATAGCAGCACGGGCGTTTTTTACATACATCGGGGCTGCGGAGTATTTCATCGCCCACCTGTCCGAGCTATAACGTAGATCGGGTAAATAAATGTCGATTATCCCATCCAGAATGACGATAGTCTCTACTCGATCGTACCCGCCTGTATTGTATACCAGGGGGAGATGAAACCCCATCGGAATTGCTTCCAGTAAGGCACGGGTAATTTGAGGGACGAAGTGCGTTGGTGCTACCAGATTGATGTTGTGGCATCGTAGTTCGTCCTGCAAATAAATCATTATCTCCGCTAATTTGGTGCAGGAAATTTCGTTCTGAAGTCGGTTATCGCTTGGCTGACTGATCTGATGATTCTGGCAGTAAGTGCAATTCATATTGCAATTGCCAAAAAAGATAGTGCCGGAACCCCTTGAGCCAGATATTACCGGTTCCTCTCCGCGATGGGCACAGTAACTGGAGACGATCGGTCGTGCCCCGGAACGACAGAATTTACGCTCCCCGGCATTTCTATTGGCAAAACATTGCCGGGGACAAAGATTGCATCTGTTCAGCCGCGATTCAAGTTCCTTTACGCGGCGTTCTAATTCGCCGGATTCATATAGTGGAAGATATGATGGTCTGACTATGTTGGTCATCTTGATCGTTCCTTAATCGCAAATAAATCGCATGATGTGGACATCCAGTAACTACCCGAATTTTAAGCCTGCCTCATGCGTCGTCCCTACGTCCCTGGATCTGGTAATCTGATGCAGAGGAATGCTGGCATCGTTCCCTTCTACAATTCGTGAGAATATCGTGTGCAGGCTGCAATGCTTCCCGGCGGCGAGGATAATGGCTATCAATTGTTTTCCAAACCCCTTTTTCCGGGACTCAGCTTTATATAAACAGACAACTCCGCTGTATTTACGTAAGCATACCGCAACGAGTACCTGCTTAGTGATGCCCAGGCAAAAACTTGCTCGTCGTTTTCCGGTACCAGGATCGGATGTCGTTTACCGTGGCTGTTGAACCAGGCAAGTTGTTCTTCACGTGTTTTCGGTTCGATTTCCAATGTAGCAGTCGTAGTCAAAATCGCTTCATTCTCGATTGCTGTGATCGCTGGCACATCACTAACTGTCGCGTCTCTGATAAAAACCATCGGTACTTTTTTACCTTGCCATATTTGTTAGTTTTTCGATGGCTTCATCGATGCGCCTGAGACATCTGGCTTTACCCAGAACAGCCATCATCTGGAACAACGGCGGGGTTGCGGTTTCTCCGCTGACGGCGGTACGCAACGCCCCGAAGAGTTGTCCGGTCTTCAGTCCAAGTTCGACCGCAAGTGGCCGCAGCAATCTTTCCAACGCCGTTGCATCGAAAGGTTCTTGTCGGGTAAGCTGCTCCCGGGAAACCGAAAGGCTTTGAATCGTCGCTTCTCTCGTCATTTCTTTCGCTATCAGCAGTACTGGATCGTATTCTAATTTGTCGTAGAAGAAGTATATAGTCAGCGGTACAATTTCGTTAAGGACTTTCACCCTTTCCTGGACCAGTGGTAAAACCTCTGTAACGTAATCGACTGAAAGTGGTCGGTTAACATCTGCAGGTAGATTCTTTTCCAGGAAAGGAAGGGCTCGCTGGACGAAACCTTCCGGAGAAAGCTTTCGCATGTAGACACCGTTCAACCAGTTTAGCTTTTCGACATCGAAGATGGCTGCCGTCTTACTGACTCTCTCAAGAGAAAAATGGGCAATTAACTCCTCGCGGGTAAACATCTCGGTCCTGTCATCAAGTGACCATCCTAATATAGCCAGGAAATTCAACATGGCTTCCTGCAGGTAACCTGCAGCTTCATACTCACTGATTGATACTGATCCGTGCCGTTTGCTTAATTTAGATCGATCTCGTCCGATCAGTAGCGGCAGGTGAGCGAATTCAGGAATCTCAAAACCCATGACTTGGTAGAGTAAAATATGGCGTGGCGTACTGGAAAGCCATTCTTCAGCCCGGATAACGTGGGTGATCTTCATCTCATGGTCGTCGACAACGTTCGCTAGATGGTAGGTCGGGAACCCATCCGACTTAAGCAGCACCAGATCGTCTAATAGGCGATTTTCGAAAGAGACTTCCCCCCGGATTTTATCGTAAAAAGTCGTTCTACCTTGCAGTGGCATCTTGAAGCGGACCACCGGAATAATTCCTTCGGATTCCAGTCTGGCTCTTTCTATGATGCTGAGATCGCGACAATGCCTGTCATAACCGGGTGGTTGTTTTCTGATTTTCTGCAACTCGCGCATTTTTTCAAGTCGTTCTTCAGAACAATAACATCTATAGGCATAGCCGTTGCTAATAAGTTGTTCCGCCGCTTTACGGTACATTTCGAGTCGTTCTGACTGGAAATAGGGTTCGTACGGGCCACCTGCTTGCGGTCCTTCATCCCAGTCTATCCCCAGCCATCTCAGTCCCTCTAGGATCGCTTCAACCGAGCCTTCAACTTTTCTCGACATATCGGTATCTTCGATTCGCAGAATGAAGGTGCCTTTGTTATGACGGGCAAATAGCCAGGCAAAAAGTGCGGTGTGCAGGCTGCCCACATGCAGGAATCCGGTTGGGCTGGGGGCGAAACGAGTTCTGACGGTTGCGGCCATTAAGGTTTCTCCATCTCGGGGAATTTACTAGTCTTTTCATTTTGGAGGGTATGTTCTATTATTCTTGTCTCCGCTAATTTAACATAATCCTGGTTATTATCATAACCGATGTAATGTCGTTTTGTCTTTATTGCTGCCAGGCAGGTCGTGCCGCTGCCGCAAAAGGGATCAAGGACAATATCTTCTTGGTAGGTATAAAGCTGGATCAGGCGATACGGTAATTCGATTGGGAATGGAGCTGGATGACCGACCCGTCGGGCTGAATCAGATGGGAAAGTCCAGATGCTTTTGGTGAATTCCAGAAATTCCTCCTTCGTAATCGTAGGAGGGGATGGCGATACACCTGTGCCGTTATTTCGCTCTCGCTTGAAATTACTTTTTGAAAATACCAGTATGTACTCATGGATATCACGCAGCACCGGGTTAGCCGCAGAACACCAGCTACCCCATGCAGTAGATGAACCGGAACTGGAGGCTTTATTCCAGATTATTTCTCCCCGCATCAGGTAACCGATGTTAAGCATATCCTGGATGATATAACTATGCAGGGGTATATACGGTTTACGGCCTAAGTTGGCTAAATTGATGCAGGCTCTCCCTCCGATCACCAGTTTGCGGTACGCTTCACTGAAGACGTTTCTTAACAATTGGCGGTATTCGTCGAGAGTAAGGTCCTGGTCATATTCTTTGGCAGCGTTATAAGGCGGTGAAGTTACCATCAAATGAACGCTGGCATCCGGGATCTCTTCCATTGTTTCGCTAGACTTGCAATATATTCGATCTAATGAGGCCGTGAGTAAAGTTGGATTGGTATTGTTTGTAGTTGCCCGGCTGTCCTGTTTGTGATACAGCCGTTGATTATAAAAAACCGAAGAATCATGGCTGTGGCGTCCGCGACTACCAAAAGCGCTGGTCCTTGTGTGCTTAGTAACCTTTTGTTTCTTTTCTAATTTCACTTGCTCATTTTATCATCTCTATTTGTTTGCGGAAACAGCCTGTCTTAAAAAGCTGCATCTTTGACACCTTGTTGAGATGCAGTATAGAATCAAGCAATTTCATGTTGGGAGGTATCTTGTGCCACGGTTGCTCTCCATATTGTTGGTTGTATACGGGATTATCCTGGCTTTGTCCGGTCTTGCCGAAGTTTTCATGTCTAAATATGTAGTCGACTTGATAGAACCCGGTACTATGAACAACAGTCTGCGGATCACTGCCGGCCTTTTTGGCGCAGTACTGATATCAGTTGGTGTCTGGTTGGTAGCGGCAGCCCGCGATCCGTACAAACATCTAAGCTTCGTGAAATTAGCTATCACCGTATGTGCCCTGAATATTGTCATCGCGATTTACTTGATCGCCCGGGATTACGCCGGTTTTGGAGGCTTTGTTTTGACTTACATTGTAGTTGACCTTGTCTTTCTAATTGCTTTTTTACTTGCCTATCCATGGCGTGTATCTCGTTAATCAAGCCTGTGATAAAGTAGAAAAATCTGCGGCAGAGTAGATATGTCTAAGGAGGGTAAAGATTAAAGTAGCAGTCGGCGCCGACCATCGCGGCATCAAGCCAAAAGAATTTGCAAAAAAGGTATTGACCGAAACCGGCCATACTGTCAATGATGCTGGAACGTATTCTGAAGACTCGGTAGATTATCCGGACGTTGCTTTTAAGGTCGGTCAAGCAGTTGCTTCCGGTGAATGTGATGTCGGTATCTTGATCTGCGATACTGGCATCGGTATGTGTATCGCCGCCAATAAGATCAGGGGTATTCGCGCTGCTCTCTGTTACGATACCTTTTGTGCCAGCCGGTCTCGCCAGCATAATAATGCCAACATCTTGTGTCTGAGTGGGCGGGAAGAAGAAAAAAAGATGCGCGACATCATTCTAATCTTCTTGAATACTGTTTTCGAAGGGGGGCGTCACCAGAGGAGAGTGGAAAAAATTAGTGCTATTGAAGATGGTCAAAAGAGAGAGAGTTGACACATTGCGGATAATTATGATAGTCTAAGAAGACAATGAGATTAACTTTTACTCTGGTGCTTGTTATCAGTACATAGCCGGAATAGTGGGTCAGTTCTGAAGGAAGCCGTCCCACAGGACGGCTTTTTTAGTATATATGGCATGAACAATAACCAGGCGGTGACGGACCGTTATGGGTTTGGCAACAGGAACTATTAGCCGAGAGCAAGGGTATCCATCGTGATGTGGAATCTGAAAGAAGCTGGAGGCAAAGTCCTGTCTCGATGAACCAAAACACCTGAGGTAGTAAAGTCCCGAGAGGGCTTACCTACATAAAGTAGGGATGGAATTTCAAGGTTAAGCGGGTGTGTCTAGTTAGCTTCGGCGGAAAACAGAAAGGGCATTCATTAAGCAATGAATGCCCCAGTTGGTAAGTGTATTATGAACCGTCGTATACCGAACGATACGTACGGTGGTGTGGCAGGACCGGGGCTTATCACCCCATCCTACCCGATTTATACTTAGCTCGAGGAGGAAAAATGAGAAGCGACGCTGTGAAAAAAGGTCTTGAACGCGCCCCGCATAGATCATTGCTTTTTGCTCTTGGTTGCGATGTTACTGACCTGGAAAAGCCTTTCATTGGAGTGGTCAACAGTTTTACTGAAATCGTACCGGGTCATATTCATCTTAATACGATCGCAGAAGAAGTGAAAGCAGGTATCAGGGCTGCCGGCGGTGTTCCTTTCGAATTGAATACTATCGCTGTCTGTGACGGTATTGCCATGGGACATGAAGGTATGAAATTCAGTTTACCCAGCCGGGAACTGATCGCCGATTCTGTGGAAACCATGGTTCAGGCACACGCTTTTGATGGGCTGGTTTTTATTCCAAACTGCGATAAAGTGGTCCCCGGTATGCTGATGGCGGCTGTTCGTCTTAATCTGCCATCGGTTTTTGTCAGTGGTGGCCCGATGTTGGTCGGCCATTTACCGACAGCGGATGGTTTTTTGGCGGTTGATGTTAACTCGATTTTTGAGGCGGTTGGGAGGGTTACCGCCGGGAAAATGACCGATGCTGAATTAAGGCGACTGGAAGAAGTAGCTTGTCCGGGTTGCGGTAGTTGTGCCGGGATGTTCACTGCTAATACTATGAATTGCTTGACTGAAGCTTTAGGTTTGGGCTTACCCGGGAACGGGACTATTCCGGCAGTTGAAGCAAGACGCCGGAGACTCGCCCGGCGTACCGGAGAAAGAATTCTGGATCTCCTGGTTAAAAATATCAGGGCACGAGATATCGTGACTGAGGACTCTGTGTATAATGCCTTTGTCGTCGATATGGCTTTGGGTGGGAGTACTAATTCGGTATTACACATGGCAGCAATCGCGAATGAAGCTGGTATTAAATTTCCCCTCACCGCTATCAACGAAGTTTCTAAAGTAACCCCGCAAATTTGTAAGTTGAGTCCGGCAGGGCAGCATCGCATTGAAAATCTCGATCGAGCCGGAGGTATTCAAGCGGTAATGAAAGAATTGCAGTCTTACCTGAAGATTAAGACATTAACGGCTACCGGCTTTACTGTGGAAGAAAACATACAAAATGCAGCCGTTGTTGATCGAGATGTAATCCGGACTATTGATAACGCTTATTCGCCTACCGGCAGTCTGGCGATCCTGTTCGGTAATCTGGCTCCGGAAGGGGCGGTAGTCAAAAAAGGCGCGGTTGCTCCGGAGATGATGGTGCATCAAGGTCCGGCTCGGGTATTCGATTCGGAACAGGATGCCACCAAAGCTATAACCACCCGAAAAATAAAACCCGGTGACGTGGTTGTTATCCGTTACGAAGGACCGAAGGGCGGCCCCGGGATGAGAGAAATGCTTGGGCCAACATCAATTCTGGCTGGTATGGGTTTGGACAAGGAAGTAGCTTTAATCACCGACGGTCGTTTTTCCGGTGCAACCCGCGGGGCTGCAATAGGCCATGTATCACCCGAAGCGGCCAGCCGTGGTCCTATCGCGGCGTTAGAGGAAGGTGACATAATAAATATAGATATTCCGTCTGGGAAACTGGATGCCAGATTAAGCCAGCAAGAAATATCTTCTCGTTTAGCGAAGATGAAGAAATTTGAATCACCGGTTAAATCGGGATATCTGAGGCGTTATGCCGAAAAGGTATCGTCGGCTAGTACCGGGGCTGTTTTTCAGTAGAGGAGAGACTGTGATGAAGTTGACCGGCGGCCAGATTGTTTGCGAGAGTTTACTCAAAGAAGGTGTTGAAGTTGTCTTCGGCATCCTGGGTGGTTCTATTTTGCCTTTATACGATACCCTGCCACAGTATCCGAACCTGAGGCATATTCTGGTTCGGCATGAACAATGCGCCGCGCATGCCGCTGACGGCTTTGCCCGATCTACCGGCAAGGTCGGCGTTTGTTTCGCCACTTCTGGACCGGGAGCAACTAATCTCGTAACCGGGATAGCTAATGCTCATCTGGACTCAATCCCTGTAGTCGCTATTACTGGCCAGGTTGCCAGGCAATTTATTGGTAAAGATGCGTTTCAGGAAGTAGATATTACCGGAATTACTCTACCTGTTACCAAGCATAATTATCTGGTAATGGAAGCTTCCTCGATTGCTCGAACTATTAAAGAAGCTTTTCATCTGGCTCGGACTGGCCGGCGGGGACCGGTGTTGATTGATATTCCCAAGGATGTCTTTACCGAGATTGCCGAATTTCATTATCCGGCCAAAGTAACTTTGTCCGGTTATAAGCCGGTGCTTGAAGGCCACCCGGCCCAGATCAAGAAAAGTGCTAGAATAATCAACGAAGCCAGGAAACCTATTATTATTGCCGGGAAAGGTATCATCGCCTCCGGAGCTTATGAAGAACTTAAACAATTCGCCGAAACCGCCCAAATCCCCGTCATTACCACTTTATTGGGTATTGGCTCATTCCCGGAAAGTCATGTCTTAAGTTATGGGATGTTGGGCATGCATGGGATGGCTTATGCCAACATGGCGGTGACCCATGCCGACGTGATCATTGCAATCGGTATGCGCTTTGGTGACAGGTCCACAACTAATGTTACCGGCTTTGCTCCTGATGCCAGTATTATCCATATTGATATCGACCCGGCGGAAATAGGTAAGAATGTAGCAGTAGATGTCCCGATCGTCGGTGATGTCAAAGTAGTGCTTACCGAGTTAAATAAACAAATTATAAAACAGGAACATTTACGCTGGTTAGAAGAACTGGATAACTGGCGGAAAAAGCATCCTTCTACGTTGATCAGAGAATCGGACAGTTTGATTCCGCAGTATGTCGTACGCAAAATTTATGAGGTCACCAGAGGAAACGCTATCGTAGTTACTGGTGTGGGTCAACATCAGATGTGGGCTGCTCAACACTTCTGGTATGACCGACCGAATAGTTTCATTTCCTCAGGAGGGCTGGGGACGATGGGTTTCGGTTTACCGGCTGCTGTAGGTGTCAAAATCGGTAATCCTGGCGAAACCGTGTGGTGTATTGATGGTGATGGTAGTTTCCAGATGACCATGCATGAACTGGCAACTATTATACAGGAAAATCTCGCTGTCAAGATTGCCATCATTAATAATGGTTTTCTGGGGATGCCCCGACAGTGGCAGGAATTGCTTTATTCCCGCCGTTACGTCGCTTCGCAATTGGTAAATCCTGATTTTGTGAAATTGGCTGAGGCGTATGGTATTCCGGCTTGCCGGGTCCGTTACAAGGAAGAAGTAATACCAGCGGTGGAACGAGCTATGGCTGAACCCGGTTCCTTTTTGATTGATTTCCAGGTGGAACCGGAGGCGAATGTCTATCCCATGGTTCCCCCCGGTGCATCGCTGGTTGAAATTATCGAAGAACCCGGGACGAAAATACTCGGTGCTTTAAAATAATAACGGAAACTGATGGCGAGAGGAGTCAATATGGAACTGTCCAAGCGTACATTAGTAGCACTCGTTGAGAATAAACCCGGGGTGTTAACCCGGATCGCCAGTCTATTCCGCCGGCGTGGTTTCAATATCGAGAGCATCGCTGTCGGCCGCTGCGAAGCGCCGCATCTTTCGCGCATGACGATTGTGGTTGATGGGACTAATATCATTGTTGAACAAGTCAGAAAACAACTGGAAAAAGTAGTCGATGTCGTCCGTGTTTCCGATATTTCGGAAGAAGAAATTGTCGCCCGGGAATTAGCTTTGATTAAGGTGAGAGCGAATTCAAGTACGCGTAGTGAGATCATCCAGATCGTCGATATCTTCCGGGCGAACATTATCGATGTTGCTGCAGATTCTCTGACGATCGAAGTAACCGGTGACGAAAATAAGATTGATTCTTTATCGAGTCTGTTACGCGGCTTTGGAATAAAAGAATTAGCCCGGACCGGTCGTATTGCCATGCCGCGCGGCGGGGCTGCACCGATTCATGTTGAAAAAAGGAAAAAATCTGGAGAAGCAATAACTGAAGGTTAATCCTATTGAAAACTGATGGTGAGTAATGTATCATCACTCCTGGACTGGAGGTGAGAGTAATGTATAAACGTATGCTGGTCCCGCTGGATGGTTCAGAACTGGCAGAAGTTGTCTTTCCTTATGCCAGAGAACTTGCCGGTCACCTGAGTGTCGAAGTAATTTTGCTTCATATTTCGAACCTGGGTAAAGAGTATCAGCCAATGACTCAAGCCTATGTTGCCCGTGCCGTAGAGTTGATAAAAGGCAAATCTGAAAAACCGATCGTCGTCAATAGCGCGCTTGTTTCTGGTTATCCGCCTGATGAAATATTAAAGTTTGTTGATGACAAGAAAGTCGACTTGATCCTGATGTCCAGCCATGGCAGGTCTGGCCGCAAACGCTGGGGGATTGGAAGCGTCGCCGATAAAGTGCTCCGCTCAGCCTCAGTTCCTGTTTTACTTGTTCCTTCCGCTGCTTTGGAAGGCAAAGTACTGGGAGATTGGCCCATCAAAGAGTTGGTGGTTCCTCTTGATGGATCGGAATTGGCTGAGACTGTCCTGCCTCATATTGAAACTCTGGCCGGTAAAAGCGGGATAAATTTGGTCAAGGTAGTGTTACTCAGGATATGCGAACCACCTTCAATGCCTACTTATTATAGCCCGGAACTATCGGAAATTCCTTTGCACTGGGGTCAATATGCTCAGCAGGAGACCGCCCGTTGTAAACAGGTTTCTACGGAATATCTTGGAAATATCGAGCGTCGTTTACGTGCTTCTGGCATTGATGTCCGCTCCGAAGTCCTGGTTGGTAAAGCCTCCGATGAAATCGTCAATTACGCCAGCAAAAATCCTCTCAGCTTGATCGTCATGGCCACTCACGGTCGTTCTGGATTGAGCCGTCTGATCTATGGTAGCGTAGCTCTGAATATCCTGGTCGGTGTGACCAACCCCATCTTCTTGATCAAACCGATGGTTAAACAACCGGCTACTTCTTGATCGATGATTATTACGGGTTAACGTTAAATTGTTTATCATAATGTACGAAATTGGTTTTTTATGATAGGTGACTATATTAGATATCCAGTTCAGGCATCCCGGTCCCGGAGAGTGAAACTCATCCTTACTGGCCCCTCTTCGTGAGAGGAGGGGTGTCTCGTAGCCCATTAAGTAACAATTAAGGAGAGTTGTCTGTCCGGGAGAGAAAATCCTCAATTGATTCTCCGACAGAAAGAAACCTATGGAAAGAGTGCTCATTTTCGATACAACCCTGAGAGATGGCGAACAGGCTGCTGGTGGCAGTCTGAATATCCAGGAGAAACTGGATATCGCTCGCCAGTTGAGTAAACTAGGTGTTGATGTTATCGAAGCCGGTTTTCCGGTTACTTCGCCCGGAGATTTCGAAGCAGTTCGTCTTATAGCTTCTGAAATCAGTAATGCCACGATCTGTGTTTTGACCCACGCAAATATTAAGGCTATCGATCAAAGTTGGGAAGCAGTAAAAAGCGCCGCTCGTCCCCGCATTCATATCGTGCTGTCTTCTTCCGATATTCACCTTTTCTATGCTTTGCGAAAGAGTCGTGAAGAAATTCTGCAGATGACTGCTGAAACAGTAGCCCATGCACGCAAGCTTTGCGCTGATATCGAGTTTTCCGCCATGGATGCCAGTCGTACTGATCCGGAGTATATCTATCAGGTACTTTCAACGGCTGTCGCCGCTGGCGCTACAACCATCAATATTCCGGATACAGTTGGATACGCAATGCCGACTCAATTCGGCGCATTGGTTGCAGGGGTATTTCAGAAGGTCAGGGATGTTGAAAAAGCCATCGTCAGTGTCCACTGTCATAATGATCTCGGGTTAGCGGTGGCTAATAGTCTGGAAGCATTAAAATGCGGCGCCCGTCAGGTAGAAGGTACTATCAACGGGATAGGGGAAAGAGCTGGTAATGCCTCGCTTGAAGAGATTATCATGGCATTGCGAACCCGCCGTGATTTCTTCAATATGACAACTGGTATTGATACTACCCAGATATACCGGACCAGTCGATTGGTGAGTGAATTAACCGGCTTCTCGGTGCAAGCTAATAAGGCGGTTGTTGGCGCCAATGCTTTCCGTCATTCCTCAGGTCTCCACGTCGATGGTGTCATCAAGGCACCGAAGACTTTCGAAATCATGGACCCGAAAGAAGTTGGGATTCCTTCCAGTAGTTTGGTTTTGGGTAAAACTAGCGGTCGGCATGCTTTCCGTGAGCGGTTGGCTGAATTAGGCTACAGCCTCTCCGAGGACGATTTTACCCGTGCTTTTGCGGCTTTAAAGGATTTGGCGGATAAAAAACGAGATGTGACTGATAAAGATATTGAGTCCATCGTCGCAGAAGAGAAGCGTACCATATCTGAAATTTACCATCTGGATCGGTTACAGGTTGCCTGCGGCGACCGTGGTGTACCGACGGCAGCCGTCAGGTTGATCGGGCCGAACCAGGAAGTCTTGGCTGATGCAGCTCTCGGTACGGGGCCGGTTGACGCTGTATACAAAGCCATCAACCGTTTGGTCGGAGTTCCTAATACGCTCACCGAATTCAGTGTCAGTTCCGTGACCGAAGGTATCGATGCTATCGGTGAAGTCCTTATCCGGATCGAAAGCGATGGCGTGACCTATACCGGACGTGGCGCTGATACTGATATCATTGTTGCCAGTGCCAAAGCGTATATGAATGCTCTTAACCGCCTCCTGACAGTGAAAAAAGGCAGGTAAACAATATGTGGCTTGAGATCGAGATGATCCTCAGGTTAGCTCTGGCCATGGTATTGGGCGGGGTAATCGGTTATCAACGAAGGTTGTCGGGTAAACCGGCAGGATTACGAACGCATACCCTGATCTCCGTTGGTTCCGCATTGTTTACTATTGTAGGTACTACGGCTTTTTCCGATGATCCGGCTCGGGTCGCTGCTGGTATCGTTACTGGCATCGGTTTCCTCGGGGCAGGAGCCATATTGCACCGCCGGCAAAATGTCGAAGGATTAACGACTGCTGCCACTATCTGGGTGGTTGCTGCTATTGGCCTGGCTGCTGGAGCCGGACTCTACATCATCGCTCCGGTTACGGCGATTATTACGTTGATTGTATTATTTCTACCGCGCCCCCAATAATGTGGATACTATCTCAAGGAGATGACATGCCAACCTTAGCTGAAAAAATTCTTGCTGCGCATACTGACCGGGAAAATATTGCTCCCGGGGATTTTATTAACGTTCGGGCAGATATGATCTTGGCTAACGATATTACCGCCCCTATCGCCATTAAAGAATTCCGTCGTATCGGTGTCAAAAAAGTATTCGATAATAAAAAAATTGTGTTGGTTGCCGACCATTTTGTCCCTAACAAGGATATCATCTCGGCCGAACAAACCAAATTCGTACGCGATTTTGCTCGCGAATACGGTGTTACTTTCTACGATGTCGGAGAGATGGGGATCGAACATGTTCTTTTGCCTGAACAGGGCTTTGTCCTTCCTGGTGATGTCGTCATCGGTGCCGACTCGCACACCTGTACCTACGGAGCTGTCGGCGCTTTTGCCACCGGAATGGGTTCGACAGATATTGCCGCTGCTATGGCCACCGGCGATATCTGGATGAAAGTCCCCCCATCCATCAAATTTGTGTATCACGGAAAACTCGGGAAATGGGTCGGCGGTAAGGATTTGATACTATTTACTATCGGTCAAATCGGCGTCGACGGAGCCCTCTATGCTTCGATGGAATTTACCGGTGAAGCCATCGATTCTTTATCTATGGATGGACGCTTCACTATGGCTAACATGGCAATCGAGGCCGGCGCCAAGGCCGGGTTGTTCCGGGTCGATGCTAAAACTCTCGAATACGTCAATGCCAGGGCAAAGCGCGGTTATCAGGTTTACGAACCGGATCGGGATGCTGTCTATGCTCAAGTTATTGAATACGATGTTACTCATATGGAACCCCAGATCTCGTTCCCACACTCCCCGGCTAATACCCGGCCCTTGAGTCATGCCGCTGGTGTCGTAATTGACCAGTCGGTGATCGGTAGTTGCACTAATGGCCGTATTGATGACCTGCGGCTTGCGGCTGGTATATTGAATGGTAGAAAGGTTCACCGGGGAGTTCGCTGTATCATTATCCCCGGTTCGCAACAGGTCTATTTACAGGCAATAAAAGAGGGATTACTGGAAATTTTCGTCCGGGCTGGCGCAGCGGTTAGTACCCCAACTTGTGGACCATGTTTGGGTGGCTACATGGGTGTCCTGGCTGGTGGAGAGCGTAGCATATCAACCACCAATCGTAACTTTGTTGGCCGTATGGGCAGTACTACATCCGAGGTCTATCTGGCCAACCCGGCGATTGCTGCTGCTAGCGCAGTCCTTGGCCGGATCGGCAGCCCCGATGAACTCGGGATATAAAAATAGGCAGTGTGTACCACTACGATGGAGGGTAACTTATGCCGCAGGCTAAGTTATCATGGCAGGATAAACTGGAACGCCAGGAAAAATTAGCTCGTGAGAGAGGATTCCCGAAGGTAGTCGAAATTACCGGGAAAATGTCTACCCGGTGGGGTGCCGGGAGTTGTGCTATTCCATCGCCTAAAGAAGTTGACGCAATTATGAGATCGGTACCCCGTGGCAAATTGATTACAATTAACCAGATACGTGCGCAAATCGCTAAAAAATATAGAGCAACAATAGGCTGACCGATCACTACCGGCATTTTTGCCGGTATCGCTGCCCGGGCAGCTCAGGAGGCAGCCATTTCGGGCGCAGCAGAATATACTCCCTGGTGGCGGACTCTGAAAGTCGGCGGTACACTGAATGACAAGTTTCCGGGAGGTGTCACTGCTCAGGCAAGTCTTCTTGAAGCTGAAGGCCATACGATCGAATTTGACAAAAGCGAGTTAACAAATACGAACAGTTTTTAATATCGTGATCATGACGAATCGCCCCGTGATTGTGTCGGAAATCACTTCAATAAAAGTTTAGCAGAAAATAAAGGACTGGGTACTGCTTGAAACCAGGCATTCCGGTTGTCGGGGACAACTGTATTCCGATTCGTAATGAGATAGCGTTGGAAGTGGTGTTTTAAATAATGACAAAGCAACCTGCCCGGAGACGGGCATCTGTAATTGTTATCGAAAGTACCCTGACCCGGTCGATGTATATACGCATTCTCTTATTGTTGGGTGTCCGTTCCTGGGTTTTTCTCCTGCTGACAGCGGTACTGGTATATCTGGTCTGGTTGAGCAGTAACAGCGGTGATTATTCGTTCCTGTTAATATATGCTTCTGTTTTCGTCGTCATCTATTTTGGTGCCATTGTGTTCAGTGTCTTTGCCCGAGGGAACCGGCGTGCTTTCTCTCCGGTCAAGTATCAGTTTGATGTTTCCGGGATTACCAAGGAGACAGCGGCTACCAGCCAGGTGGTGAAATGGGCTACATTAACACGGTGGCGGAAAATTGGTGGTTGCTATTTAATCTATATGTCGAAACGTAGCTTTTTTGTTATCCCCAGAGTAAAAATCCCTGAAGGTCAGGTTGGTTCTTTTGAAAATCTATTGGCCCAGAACATCGTTCCGAGGCGGGCGCGCTTTGGTCGTCGTTGATATCCTGTTATTGGAAGGAGATTTATATGTTAAAAGGATATGCGCATAAATACGGTGCCAACGTCGATACCGATGCCATTATTCCGGCACGGTACCTGAATCTTTCCGAAGGATCGGATCTCGCCCGGCATTGCATGGAAGATATCGATCGCGATTTCGTGAAGAGAGTAAATTTAGGCGACATTATCGTTGCGACCACCAATTTCGGCTGCGGTTCTTCGCGCGAGCATGCCCCGCTTGCTATTAAAGCTTCCGGGGTTTCCTGTGT
>JBBITI010000026.1:23023-36907 GCA_037440885.1 Dehalococcoidales bacterium
CTTCGCGTGAGCATGCGCCACTGGCGATCAAGGGCGCTGGCATAAGCTGTGTGATCGCCAGGAGCTTTGCCCGGATTTTCTTCCGCAATGCGATCAATATCGGTCTACCGTTGTTGGAGAGTGATGATGCTCCGGATAATATCGAAATTGGCGATCAGATCGAAGTCGATCTGGCAAATGGTAAAATTAAAAACATCAAGACGGGAAAGATTTTTACCGCTAAACCTTATCCGGACTTTATGGCCGGACTCATCAGTGCCGGGGGTTTGATCGAGTATACGAAGAAAAGACTGGCTGTGAAATAATATAAGACCTGTTAGGAGGTATGATTTGAAATTCAATATTGCAGTATTGCCAGGAGACGGTGTCGGGCCTGAGATAATGGACGAAGCTATCAAAGTATTACGGGTGATCGGCCGTAAATATAACCACCAGTTTGAATTGCATCACGGTTTGGTTGGTGGCGCCGCCATCGATGCTTCTGGTGAAGCTTTGACTGCTGACACACTCCGTTTCTGCCGCAGGGTGGATGCTGTTCTTCTGGCAGCGGTTGGTGGTCCGAAATGGGATGACCCGTTAGCTAAAGTGCGTCCCGAAGACGGTTTGCTTGCCCTGCGGAAAGCACTGGGATTATTTGCTAATCTCAGGCCGGTCAAGGTGTTTCCCATGCTTGTCGATGCTTCCAATCTGAAACCCGAGGTAGTGAAAGGTGTCGATCTTATTGTGATCCGTGAGTTAACCGGCGGGTTGTATTTCGGCAAACCGAAGCGGCGTTGGACCACTTCGCGCGGTCGTCGCGCGGTCGACTCCATGGTCTATAGCGAACAGGAAATCGAGCGCATTGTCAGGGTTGGTTTCGAACTTGCCCGGACCCGGAAAAAGAAATTGATCTCGGTCGATAAAGCCAATGTCCTGGAGTCATCCCGGTTATGGCGCACGGTGGTGGTCGAGGTCAGTAAGAATTATCCGGATGTCACTCTGGAACACATGCTGGTCGATTCCTGCTCGATGCGGCTTATCCAGAACCCGCGTTATATCGATGTCATGGTCACTGAAAATACTTTCGGCGACATTTTAACCGACGAAGCTTCAATGCTGGCTGGTTCCATGGGTATGTTGCCCTCAGCCAGTTTGTCAGGCGTCCCCAGGGAAGGCGTGCGCACGCTCGGTCTCTACGAACCGATCCACGGTAGCGCGCCGAAGCACACCGGCCAGAATGACATCAATCCGCTTGCAATGATTTTAAGTGCCGCCATGATGCTGCGCTACTCTCTGTCTTTATCGGTCGAAGCAAATGATGTAGAGCATGCCGTCGAAGCTGTCCTGAATGCTGGATTTAGAACCTATGATATAATGAGCGAAGGTAAAACCAGGGTTGGTACCCGGGAAATGGGCGACCTTGTAGCTGGCAAAATCTGATTTTTTCTTGGTGGAGGAGGTAATTCTTGAATCGAGTCCAGATATATGATACCACACTGCGGGATGGAGCGCAGAGCGAAGGCATTTCTTTTTCCGTTGTCGATAAATTGCATATTACCCAGAAATTGGACGAACTGGGCATTCCGTATATTGAGGGTGGTTGGCCTGGTTCGAACCCGAAAGATGCCGAATTTCTTCAATCTGCTTCCCGGTTAACGCTGAAAAATGCCCAGATGGCCGTCTTTGGTAGCACGCGGCGCATCGGCATGAAAGCGGAAGACGATAATAACCTGGTCATGCTGGTTAAAACCGGGGTGAAGATCGCCACTATTGTAGCAAAAAGCTCGATATTGCAGGTCACTCAGGTACTTGGTACCACACCGGAAGAAAACCTGAGGATGATTTCGGACTCGGTAAAATACCTCATTGCTAACGGTATGCGTGTCTTCGTCGATGCTGAGCACTTCTTTGATGGTTATAAATACGATCCCAATTACTCGTTGAGTACCCTGGTTGCTGCTGCCGAATCAGGTGCTGAATGTATTGTCCTTTGCGATACTAACGGCGGTGCGCTGGTAGATGAAATCACGCGGGCAACCAGAGCTGCCGCTAAAGCTGTAAAGGTATCGCTTGGTATTCACGTTCATAATGACGGCGGACTGGCGGTAGCCAACTCGCTGGCTGCGGTTCAAGCGGGCGCCGTCCAGATCCAGGGGACAATCAACGGCTATGGCGAGCGGTGCGGTAATGCCAATCTGTGTACCATAATCCCGACATTGAAAATTAAGATGAACATCGATTGTATTAGCGATGCCCAGTTAGCTAAGCTAACCGATGTCTCCCGTTTTGTCAGTGAAATTGCTAACCTGCCCCCCGACCCATTTTCACCTTATGTTGGAACTAGTGCATTTAGTCACAAAGCTGGATACCATGTGGACGGCCTGGCCAAATGGGAATTGGCTTACCAGCACATCAACCCGGTACAGGTTGGGAATCGTAAACGGGCGGTCGTATCCGAATTGTCCGGCAAAGACAACATTATTCTCAAAGCAAAAGAGATGGGTATTACCTTACCCCCGGATAAAACGGTAATCCAGAAACTTCTGGCCCAGATCAAACAGGCGGAGAGCCGCGGTTATCAGTACGAAAATGCAGAGGCTTCTTTTGAAGTATTGCTTCATCGTACCCTGCCTGATTACCAACCGCCGTTTGATCTTGTGGATTTTATGGTCGTTGTCGAAACCCGGCGACGTGCTCCGGTGAAGAATCACTTGGAAGATACCCTGGCGGAAGCCATGATCAAGGTCCGGGTCGGCGATGAGGTTATGCATACTGCCGCTGAAGGTAACGGCCCGGTTAATGCGCTTGACCAGGCTCTACGCAAAGCTCTTTTGCCTTATTATCCTCGTCTCGCCGCAGTAAAACTAATTGATTATAAAGTCCGTATCCTGGAAGAAAGTACCGGTACCGAATCTCAGGTGCGTGTTTTTATCGAATCTACCGATGGTACCCGGGAATGGCGTACGGTGGGCAGTTCAACCAATATCATCGAAGCCAGTTGGCTCGCTCTTGCCGATGCTGTAGAATACTGGTTGACAAACAATAGGAACGCTGATGAACCCGATCTCAGGAACAAGAGGTAATACGGTCGCCTGAAAGCGGCTGAATATTAATAGGGAGGGTAAATCCGCATGTCTTATCCAATAAATTTAAAAATAGAGTATTCCGAGAAGCTTTCGCGCCTGACTACTTTCTTTCGTCTTTTATTATTGATACCGCACATGATCGTTCTCTATTTCCTGCAAATCGCTGCCGGAATAATCCTCATTATCTCCTGGTTTGCCATTATTATCACCGGCAAATATCCCCGGAGCCTGTTCGATTTTGTCTCTTACTATTTCCGCTGGTGCACCCGGGTCAACGGTTACAGTTATCTGCTGACCGATAAATACCCGCCTTTCAGCGGTAACGAAGAATAATTTACAAAGCTAATTAAAGTTTATAAAGCTGCCGTGGCACGACCCTGTGTCTTTAATATGTTTCTTAATCACAGGATTGATCTGATTGTAGATATAAGCAGACAGTCAGGACGTGTTCAGTCAGTGTCCGGTGCTGTTTGAAACTTACTGATCGCTAATGAAGTGGAAAAGAAAGAGAACCGTTTCCACCGCCCATTGCGGATTCGGTATTGTTTTAAGTCCCTGGTAGTCGCAGCTTAAAGGAAGTGTTATTCGAAGCCCACTTTAGCTTCGCGGATCAGCTCCAGGTATTCGGCTTTGATTCCTAGAGCTGTTGACACCTCGAGGTCCACTGCATAAGGCTCGCCGGTAAATATCTGGTCCCGCTGCTCAACTCTGCCGTGAAATGGGTCTTCGTTGCTCATGAATTGCTGCCGCGCCTCGACTATCCCCATGTCAAACGGCAGTGTGAAATACAGGTCCGCCAGGACCTTATCTATGCCCAGTGAGGTTAGTGTTCCCCAGCCCCCGGCATGTTCAAGGCTGTATTTGGTAGTCGGTAGCAGGCTGAGCAGGTTCATGATACTTAGATTCGGTCTTCCCTGGATGATTTTCAAAGGAGTAACCGAGATCAAGTAATCACTGGATAAAATAACATTGGGCACCCAGAAAGTCGGGATGGCGAGGGGTTTGGGAAGGGGATTATCAACTTCGACCCAGATACAATCTCGTACATCCAGCATCAATACCCTTGGGAAATCATATGCCAGCGATTGATAAACCGGATACACCGGGCTGCCGTCCGGGGTACTTTCCAGTATCAAGATGTCAGCTTCGCTGACCTGGCGGATTCCGCGAATAATGGTCGAAAGTAATTCCCTGCTACTGCTGATTGGATAAGCAACACGATTACCAGCATTCGGTTTGATCAGAACACGGCGCGCCCTGCTTATTACTGATGGCGGTTTGAAAACAAACTCTGAAGCCTTGAAGATCAAGCAGTTACCTCATTTCTCTTTTGTTTCAAGCAACTCTTTTTTAACCTCAGGGTTCCCTTCCGCTGAAAGGACCCCTTTTCCCCGGTAATTTTTACTATCCTTACTTTTTTCTTACAATGCCGGATCAAGTACCATGATTTGCGGAGTTGATGGTATCTGGTTGGCCTTAATCTCCGTTTCTCCGGCTTTCAACTTGCGGACTTCTTTCTTGTCCTTGATAAATCCTTCCGGTCCGGTGATCGCTCCGAATCTAGCTGCGTCGATCTTCGGGGTAAGATAATGCATCGGGATTATCACTTTTGCTGCGATATTTGCTGCAACTTCGCTGGCGGTAGCACCGTCGATGGTATAAAAACCGCCTACTGGTACGAAAAGTATATCAACCTTCCCGATTTCGGCTAATTCCGTAATGCTGAGTTTATGACCGAGATCGCCGAGATGGCAAACATTCATCCCTTCCAGTCCGAAAACAAATATAGTGTTTTTCCCCCGCTGGCTACCGTTGTTCTCATCGTGGAAAACGGCAATTCCTTTAAACCGGATTCCTTTTGCTTCGGTGATCCCGGTTGATCTGATTACTACCGGGTTCCCTTTGACTGCGGCTTCATTATTGTGGTCTCCGTGTTCGTGGCTGATCAGTACTACATCTGCGGATTCATTGATTTCGCCGTAACGGATCGGACCGCCGCTCGTATAGGGGTCAGTGATAATTTTCGTTCCGTTATTTGCGGTGATTAGAAAACAAGCATGTCCGAACCATTTAATTTTCACGCTGTTCTCCTTAATCTTACATTAATATGGCCGGTTTTCAGGCGGCCACTGGCCAAATATCTTATACGAGATACCCCATCTTCTATTTTACTACGACGGTGCAAGAGCCTTGGCCAGGTTGATCAGGGTACGTACCGGTACTCCGGTCGCTCCTTTTACCTGATATCCTTTCTCCTTGTCAGTATCTGATGTTCCTGCAATATCCAGGTGAACCCACGGCGTATCTTCCGCAAATTCCGCCAGGAACTGGGCTGCGGTTATCGATCCAGCAGGTCTACCGCCGCTGTTCTTGATATCGGCCACGTCGCTTTTATTTTGCTCTTTGTATTCTTCAAACATCGGCATCTGCCAGATATATTCGCCGGCTTGTTCTCCGGCTTTTAATACTTTGTCCATTAATGCCTGGTTGTTTCCGAAAGCTCCGGTACAGATGTTACCTAATGCAACCTGCATGGCACCGGTCAGTGTGGCGATATCGATTATTGCTTTTGCCTTCTCTTTACGTGCATAACTGATCGCATCGGCCAGGGTTAGTCTTCCTTCAGCGTCAGTGGTGATGATTTCAATAGTCTTCCCGTTCATCGCTTTTATTACGTCACCCGGTTTCAGCGCTGTACCGCTGGGAAGGTTTTCGGTAGCGGCAATAATACCGATCACGTTGATCCGGTGCTTAAGCTCGGCAATCGTTCTCATGGCAGCAATAACTGCGGCACCCCCCGCCATGTCCCCTTTCATGTCGCCCATGCCTTCAGAAGGCTTTATCGAGATACCTCCCGAATCGAACGTGATCCCTTTCCCGATTAGTGCCAGATCAATCTCTCTGGTATCCCGACCAAAATATCTCATGACGATAAATTTTAGCGGCTGCTGGCTTCCCTGGGCGACTCCCAGGAAAGCGCCCATCCCGAGCGCTCGTACCTGCTCTTGCTCCAGAATAGTAATTTCCATGTGATGTGACTGGGTAATTTCCCGGGCTTTTTCCGCTAAAATCGTTGGGGTCATGTAATTCGCTGGTTCGTTTACCAAGTCGCGGGCAAGGTTGACCGCTTCGGCAATTATCTTGCCCTGGTCTCCTCCTCGCCGTGTCTCGGATAAAACGTTTTCTGTAGTACCCAGCATCGTGAGCCGTTTCAGTTCTCCACTCTCTCCTTCTCTGGTCTTATGTCTCCCGAATTTGTAGAGACCTAAAATAGCACCTTCGCTGATCGTTTGCGCTACTGTTGTCCGTTCCATCTTTCCGCTGTCAGCCCCCGGCGGTAAAACTGTAAGTGTGGTCACCCTTCTCTTGACCAGGTTACGACATGCTTCCCCTACTGCTCCCCGAATTCTGTCAGGTGTCAGTTGTTCCTTTTTACCCAACCCCAGAATAGCTATCCAGCCAACAGGTAATTTCCCCAGACTGTGAACTACTGTCAACTCGTTCAATTTGCCCTGTATTCCGCCGCTCTGCACCAGTTGCGATATCACCCCGCCAAGAGCGGTGTCCAGTTTTGAAATTTCGCCTTCTAGTAATTGCTGTTCATATATTCCGACCAAAATAGCATCAGTAGTTGCCTGTATGATATCGCCTGCAATCGCGTCGATTTCCATTTAGAACTCCTTGTAAATGATTGCGTATGAGTCGGTTGGAACAGCACCGTGAGGGATAATGTAGATCCCGGACTTATTATTACTGACAACTAAAGACATTCCGGCTTCCGGTCGCCCTTGGTCGCGGTTATTGTAAAAGCGGTCGATATTAACGTCCATTCTTCCGCCGGTGGCGGATTTCATAAATAAATTATATCTTGTTTTGAGTAATTTCGCTAGACCTTAATATCCAAATATTGAGTGTTTGAGTCTGTTTTTCGGTTAAACTCCGGCTTGGTAATTAATTAACGTTACTAGTAAATTGGGACAGTAAAAGCGTTACAACGAATTAGCTTCTATCGTGGTTTTTCACATTGTAATAATCTGTTTATAAATAACAATTATATAATTCAAATCAAAATATATTGGTAAGGTGATAATCTAAAAAATTTATGAGTTTAAATTATTGCTTTATAATTCTTTGAAATGTGAAGCGGTTCTATTCAGCATAAAAGGCAAACCCCAGTGCCCCCGACCCCAACGCATAACCTACTATCGGAGATACTTCGGTCATCCAGATCTCCGCACAGTTGAATTCTGCCGCCATCCGTTGCCTTAATTTTTCCCCCTCACCGGGCGCATACGCATGCATCACAGCGATGTGTACCGGCGCATCTTTTATCTTACGGTGTAGTGTTCTTAGTATATGGTCGATTCCCTGGGACATATTGCGCGAAACTGCAATTAGTTTGACCATTCCGTTAGAAATATTGAGTATCGGCTTAACCGGAAGTACTGAAACCGCTTGAGCCGCTATCTTCGGGATACGGCCAGTCCGGTAAACGTATTTTATTGTTTCCAGTACCAGGGCGAAGTTCACTTTGGTTTTCATCCTTTCTACGGTATCGATAATTGATGTAAAATCACCCTCTTCGGCCGCTCTGCGTGCTGCTTCCAGTACTACGAAACCTTGCGCTGCAATCACCGTTTCTGAATCGATTACCTTTACCTTTATCCCGGGTTTTACTCGCTCAGCCTCTGCACCGGCTAAACAGGCAACATTGTAAACAGTGCTTAAATGCTGCGATACGGTTATGCAGACAATATTGGGTGCAATCTGGCTTGCGCGACTCAGTGCCTCCAGGAATTGGGCCGGCGATGACGGCGAAGTGGCAAATGCCTCCGGATCCGTATTGAACAATTCATATGCTTGACTGGGCTTAAGGTCGTAATAATCCCGGTATATCTGACCTTTAACTATTATGTTTATCGGCACGATACCGATCTGATATTTATTGATAATATCTTCTGGTAGACAACACAGGCTGTCAGTGACGATAGCGACTTCGGGCATTATTGCCTCCGGTTGCTGCTGGATTATTATTGACCGGTTTTTGCATTCCACGCTTCGGGATGTCGTTTTTCCAGTGACTTAAGCTCTTTCCGGCGTATCCTTTTATCCAATATTGCCGGACTAAAAACCAGCCCGGTCATTATTAACACTAGAAGTAAGAATGTGCCGAAACTCAATCCGGGTCCAGCATACAAAGAAATCAATGTCAGCAGGATAATTCCCGAGACCAGCATCACCGAGATTCGCAGTGAACGTTGCCTGATCCGGACAAATGCGATGGCTGTTGCTGCCAGTCCGGTAAAACTTAAACCGATCCAGTTTGCCAGTTCGCTTATCTGGATGACATCTAAGCCAAGGAACCAACTCCCTTGCGCGGCAACGATAAACAATGCTATGACAATCGGCACCGGTAGTAACATCAGCGCACCGCAAAGCCAGTCCCGCCGTACTGTCTGAATCGCCACGATACGCAAAAGCCAGAAAGCAAGGGGGATATAAGCGACTACGGCTAACCATGACCATCCCTTGGGCAGATACAGCAATAAGAGTCCGGCTCCTATTACCGGCACCAGTAAATAACCCAGCCATGGGAATAACCAGATTGGCCGGCCGTGTAACCAGCCGTAAAGGGCTGTCCCCAGAATAAGGCCGATTATCACCACCAGCCACCCCACGCCCTGCCACCAGTTTAAAGCGAAAAGGAGTGCGAACAATAGGTGCGGTAATGAGGCAAACAAAGCCTGCCGCCAGCTTCCCTGACTGTGTGCTTCGTAAAATTGGTGGGCCACTAACCGCGCTGAACCAAGAAATCCCAGGCATGCCAATGCAGCCTCCTCATCGGACATGCCGGTTTCTTTCATTTCGGTAAGACGGTCTTCGATGTGGCTTTCCAGTTCGCGCATCACCTCGCTCTCTGAAGCTTTATCGAGTTTCAGATGATCACGTACATCATCGAGATATCTGTTAATTATTTTCAGCATGTAATCCCTCGAGACTACCCCCTGCAATTAGTCGCTTATCGGGTAGCTTCAGGCTGGATAATCAGGTTCATCGCCATGGTAAAGTTTGACCACTGTAGTTTTTTTTCTGTCAGTAAGGCGCTCCCGCGTTCGGTAAGATGGTAATACCGGCGTTGTCGGCCGCTTTCCAGTGTTTCCCATCTGCTGGTGATCAAACCGCTTTTCTCTAACCGGTGCAGTGCCGGGTACAGTGTCCCTTCTTTGAACCTGAAATAACCCTGGCTTTTAGTGTCCAGTTCTTTGAGGATTTGATAACCGTACATCGGTTTCTGGCCGATCAGGCTTAACAGTAGCGCATCAATATTTCCTTTGATCAACTCTCGCCGTCGCAGCATCACGTTCCTCTCGATCTCTCTCTACTTAGAACATCTATGTATCGACTACATGGTAGCATCACTTGTTTACTTTGACAATAGGTATTATTTACATAATAATACAAAAACCAACTGGAGTTCTCTTTGGATTAGGTTGTAAGATGTTTCAGTTCTTGGCTGTTTGAGGGAAAACCGGTGGTAGAGATAACCGTTTACGCAGTGATTCTTTTTCGATAATGCCTTTGGCGTTCGAAAGCGGAAAGTCGACGAAAATATACTCTTTTGGGATCTTGAAATTGGAGAGGTTTTCCATGCAGATCTTTCGCATTTCGGATTCCGTTGCTTTTTCTTCCGGTTTTAGCCGGAGAACTGCAACGATTATTTCTCCCCGGGGTTCGTCTGGTACTCCTAGAACTGCAGCCTCTGCTACTTTGGGATGTTGCCGCAGAATGGTTTCGATATCGGAAGGCGCGATATTCTGCCCCTTGGGGATGATCAGGTCTTTCTTACGGCCGGTAATATAAATGTTCCCCCGTTCGTCGATATGACCGATATCTCCCGTTAACAGCCAGCCGTCGCGCACCACTTCGGCAGTAGCCTGCGGCTTATTGTAGTAGCCTGTCATCAAAGGTCCTTTACAGATCAACTCCCCCGTCTGGTTTCGTGGTAGCTGTTTCCCTGCTTCGTCAATCACTTCCACCTGGCATCCCCGTAGTGGTGTTCCGATTGAACCGACTGGACCACTGCCGTCTACTGCCTGGCAGGTGATATGGGCGCTGACTTCAGTCAATCCCCAGAACTGGGCTATATGGTGCCCGAATAATTCCTTGAAACGGAGACTCAGTGGCACGGCTAGTGCCGAACCGCCCGCAGCGCATAACCTCAATGAGCTTAAGTCATTTTTAATCCCCTCTTTTTCAACGTGACTTACGATCATTGCAAAAATGAACGGCACTCCTATAAAGAGGGTTGCTCTCTCTTTTTCGATCGTTTCCAGCAGAGCTCCGATTGACATCCCGGACATCATGACCAGCGTACTACCGCGGTACAGCGATGTCAGGCCAACTATTGTCAGACCTGCAGCATGGTGAAGTGGTAACGCGAATACCGGGACGACGTCTCTTTCTGTCTGGGCAAAACCTTCTCCGGAAATCTCTGCCTCGGTTGATATTGATTGGTGAGTTAACATAATGCCGTGAGGGTCCAATGCAGGCCCCGAAGTGTATGCAATGACCGCTACATCGTCCGGTTCTGGTTCGAATTTTACCGGAGTAATCGGAGATTGAGAAATTAATTCCTTAAAGCGCGGATAACCTGCTTTACCTTCCGGTGTGAAATCGATGATATATTCGATGGTAGGGAAATGCTCCCTGTCTGTTAATACTGGTTCCAGATAAGGCGATTCGGTGAGTAGCATTCGTGGCTGGCAATCCAAGAATAATGCCTTTAGTTCCGTAAGCTTATACTTGGGATCCAGTGGAACCATGATCGCGCCGATTTTGACGATGCCGAAAAAGGCAATAATAAACTCCGGGCTGTTTCCCAGTAAACACGCTACCCGGTCGCGGCACGTGATGCCGAGTTTGTTGAAAGCGTGGGCGGCCTGGTTTGAAGCCTTCTCAAGATCGGCATAGGTTAATGTAATACCTCCGGACTTAATTGCTGTTTTGTTTCCAAATTTTTCGGAAACTGTCCGGAGCATGGCCTTCAGGTTCACGCAGTTTCACCTTCCAGGATGATACGGGCGTCGACTGCCGTGGCGCCGTCTTTGTAGGCAAACACGGGATTAAGATCCAGTTCTTTGATCTCGGGATGCTGCTCCACAAAAGATGAAATCTGGAGTATCATCTCTTCGAGTTTGGCAATGTCTGCCGGTTCCTGTCCCCGGTAACCTTCCAGCAGCGGTCGTCCTTTTATCTCCTGTATCATTTCCCGGGCATCGCGTCTTTCCAGTGGAACGATACGGAAGGAAACGTCTTTCAGCACTTCTACCCATACCCCGCCTAATCCGAACATTAACACCGGACCGAACTGGGCATCTTTTGACATACCGATTATAACCTCAACCCCCGGTCGGGCCATTTTTTGTACCGCAACCCCCTGAATCTTTGCTTCTGGATATTTGGTCTTAATTGATTTCATGATATCTTCATATGCTTTGGCTACTTGAGCGGAAGTCTTTAGGTTGAGCTTTACTCCACCCGCATCGCTCTTATGTACTACATCGGACGAAGCTATTTTTAAAGCAACCGGAAAACCGAGTTCCCTGCTGATAGCTACGGCCTCATCTTCTGATCTGGCCAACCGGGTATCGACGACGCTGATACCTGCCTGCTTCAGCAAGTTCTTGGCTTCTATCTCCGTAAGCAATGCCCTGCCTTCTTTTTTTGCTTTTGTTACAATTTGTTGTAAGGTACTCAAATCTACCCTCCTGCGAGGCGAATATAGTCCCAAAGTGTATCAGATTTCCTCTGTCTTTGCCAAATCCGGTTATTCGGGTATCGTTTTTCGTTTGACAAAGCTTAGCTTAAGCACTCTTTTCGTCTTTTCTGTTATTTTTGTACGGTCGTCGATCCGCCACCCTGCCACCCAGATAATCTTCGTTGGTGCGACTACTATCGGTACCCGCAGACGCCAGTCGCGTGGGACTTTGGTGTCGATCAGGAACCTGCTCACTTTTTTTATTTCCTTGAGACCGAGCGGTTGGAATTGGTCACCGGTTCGAACCGCTCGTACCCGCAGTTGATCGCCTGTTTCGTCGTAATCAAAGAATTCCCGGAATTCATCATACATCCTATCCCCGGGCATTTTCTCGGAAGATTCTCCAACCTGTTTTTTGCTTGTATCAACCGGTAAGACTTCTGCGGCCACTGTCCAGCCGGGCAGTACGGTTTCGCCGGGAATATCGAGTTCCGTTTCACTGGAGAGCAACGGCAGCGGGCATAATTCCCAGGGGTGTTTCCCTAATATAAAGCGATCGTATTCGCCGCTGAAGATTATTCTGTCGCGTAAATGCACCCTTCTTCCTGCTGGTTTCAAGATGATTTCCATCATTTCTTCAATGTGTTTGGTTTCTATATCCTGTAAATTTCCGTATATTTTTTCCAGGCTGGTTCTTAACAGTTGGCGTTGGATAGCGGGAGATTCCAACAGCAGGCGCTTTCGATCGAATATCATTGTCTGGTCGACCTGCTTGACGATACCTTTCCATTTTGATTGGGCAATTTCATCCAGGAATTGATACTCGTCCTTGGCTATTGTTGCGGTCCGTAGTAAGGCCGCATCAAATTCTGGATTATATGACCTTAATAACGGTAATAATTCAAGTCGAATCCGGTTTCGGAACAGCAATAAAGACGTATTTGTTGTATCTGTCCGACTCTCTATCTGGTTATCACGGCAGTATTGTTCGGTCTCGCGATGGCTGATGTTTAGTAACGGCCTTAAAACCGTTATCCGGTTATCTCCGGATTCCCATTCTGTGACCGGTAACAACCCGCGCAGGCCGCGTGTCCCTGTCCCGCGCAACAAATGTATTAAAATCGTCTCGACATCATCGTCCCGGGTGTGTCCTAGAGCGATCGCATGCGCTTTGACTTTACGGGCGGTCTCAGCAAAAAAGTTGTAGCGGACTCCCCGGGCGGCTTCTTCCAGAGATAATTTCTCTCTTGTTCTATATTCTTGAACAGAGCGCGCCTCAATCGTTGCTGGGATATTGAATTGCCGGGCAAGCCTTTCTACGAAAGCCGCATCCGCACTGGATTCTGCACCGCGTAATTGGTGATCCATATGAGCGATATGAATATCGATTTGTAGCTTATTACGCAGTCCGTAAAGCAGGTGAAACAAGCATACTGAGTCCGGTCCGCCAGATACCCCCACCAGCAACTTTTTTATATCCTTAAGCGCTTGATGAACTCGAAAAAAACGCAGTACTTTCCTGCCCGGTTCGTTTTTTAATGATTGCTTTTCTTTTGTCATTTTTAATCGATGTTTTAGGTGCCGGTTGCACCATTCGTCTGATGTTAGACTTCCAGTACTAATTTGGTACGGTGTACGGAAAATGGATAGTCTTTGATACCTAGTGCCAAAGTCACTTGTTCGGGACGCCCTGAACCTCGGCTATCACAGCGTAGACTCATCCCAAGAGAGCTTTTTGTCGCTGACCAATCGATCACCCAGAGATCTTCGATCAATTCCCTGAGATCGTAATTCCGTTCTCCGGTATCTCGCTGGTGATGCCAGGGCAGTTTTTCCAGTGATAATAGCTGGTCCAGGTTGTTCTCTAACTCTTTACGTTCTATCTTCGACTGAATTTCCACCCGGTATTCTGCCAGGCGAACCGATGATTGCAGTGATGGTAGTGTCATAACGATCGGAAATACTCCGAGAATAACTAAACCTGCCGGCAACTGGCGTGTAACCCCGGCTGTGAACCAGTGCGGTGATAACCAGCGGCTGATTACAACATCCATTAGCTCA
>JBBITI010000027.1:0-36699 GCA_037440885.1 Dehalococcoidales bacterium
TTTTTAGGTAGCCGGGCAAGGCGGCGCAAGTCCGTGCCCGCCATCGTCAAGCAGCATTACCTGTTTTCTGACTCCAAAAAGTGAAATTGAAACGGTTTTAAATCGATATATAGCCCTTTCCCGTTTAGTTCATCGGAGTACCGGATATATTCTTCATTGCTGAGCTTGTCGCGCCACATGATATTTTTTGATTGTTCGTACTCCGGCGCCGGCTTGATCCAGCCTTGCGCATGGACAACCGAATAATTTACCACGATCAGAATACGTCGACTGCCCCACTCCCATTCCCATGCCAGCAAATTATGATGTGAATTGTTCCCTTCCCATGCCGGGTCTTTCCCGACCACCTTCCAGCTCCCCTCGTGAAAGATATTCGCACCAGCAGCACTCCTCAATCGTTGGTAGAAAGCGCTTAGTTCCGCATCGATTGTTTCGGTCAGTTCCCGTGTTAACTGTACCGGAGTCCTGGTTTTCCTACCTTCGAGTTGCCCGTATTGATAAAAACTAAGGCCCGGTAGCGTGGCGGTCACTACTGCCGCCGCCATGGATTTATCTTTGCCGAAAGCCGTCACCGCCCGTGATTCGTCATGGTTTTCGATAAAGTGGACTTTGGTCCCGATTTCCCCTTTTTCGCTGGTAATGTAATCGGTTATCTCATCGGCATTGCCGTGCAATAAATGGTCATACAGCGGTTTATCGTATGTAAAATCAAAACCCTGTTCCCGAAGCCGGCTGTTCAGACCCCAGTACGCTTCGGCAATAAACAAAAAGCCGGGATGCTTTTTGCGCAACCGGCTGATCGCTTCACCCCAGAATTCCGACTCCGGAATACGGGTTTCTCCCACCACCCTGCCCCAGACCTGTTCGAATACACTATTTAAGGCCAGCATAGCCATATCGCAACGCAACCCGTCGCAGTAATCTGACAACCGCTCCAGTTCGGAATAAAAAGCCTGCCTCAGACTGTCAGAATAAAAATTGACCTGTACCGTATCGTCCCATGGTGCGAAATACGGGTCCCGTCCGTGTGCCAGATAAATGCCGCTTCCCGCTGTGTAAAACCAATCGGGGTGTTTTTCGATCTCGGCAGTGTTCCCGCACACAAACCTTTCCGGGTGGGTTTGCGTCCAGGGGTGGTCCAGTGCGAGGTGGTTGGGTACAAAATCCAGTATTAATCCTGTGCCCAGCCGGTTCAGTCTCGTTTTCAGCGCCGTTAGATCATCATCGGTGCCGATAGCCGGATCAACATGGTAACTGTATACCGCATACGGTGAACCGGATACGTCTTCTTCCGTCCAACCTGGTAAGGCCAGGTTATATTCCTGTCGCAACCCGGGATTTTGTAAAGCCGATAGGCGGGCCGCCGGACTTCGCTGCCAGACCCCCATCAACCAGATTAAATCAAACCCTGGTTCGGCGAGAGATTTCCATTCTTCATCCGGAATACTGGCCAGCGTGACGCGCTGCCCGTACTTTTCAGTGAGCCGGGATAAAAAAATCCGTGTATTTATCTCGTAAAGATCGGGATAACGCCGCATTCGCCACCCCCCTCTTTCCTCTTCGGACAAGCAAAGAGACGGATTTGCTACTGCTTACAGACCGGCCAGCACCGCCAGTAGTACCGAAGCCGCCATCACCGAGCCGATCTGCCCGCCGGTATTGGCACCGATGGCATGCCACAGCAGGAAACTGCGCGGGTTCGCCCGCTGCCCCTCTTTCTGCACTACCCGGGCAGACATGGGAAAGGCTGAGGTCCCCGCCGCACCGATCATGGGATTGATCTTGCCGCGCGAAATCAAGCAGGCAATCTTGCCCAGTAAAACCCCGGTGACGGTATCGAGCGTGATGGCGACCAGTCCCAGACCGAAAACCATGATCGTCTCCCACCGTAAAAAATTCCCGCCGAGCATCGAGGCTCCGATGCAGATACCTAGTAATAACGTGACAATATTCATTAATGCCCCGGACGAAACATCGACCAGGCGGGCAACTACCCCCGCTTCTCTCAACAGATTGCCCAGCATCAGCATGCCCATCAGCGGAGCGCCCATCGGTGCGATTATTATGGCGATCGTGCCGGCGACAATCGGGAACAGGACACGGACCTTCTGCGATACTTTCTTCTCGCCGTAGGGCATCACGATGCTTCTTTCTTTTTTGGTGGTGAGTAACCTGATGATCGGCGGCTGTAATATAGGTACTAGCGACATATAGGAATAGGCAGCAATCGAGACCGCCGGTAACAGGTGCCGGGCGTATTTTGAAGTAACAAAAATCGCCGTCGGTCCGTCCATCCCGCCGATAATGGCGATTGATGATGCTTCCTGCCGCGTAAATCCCAGTTGCAGGGCTAACAACAGTGTCAGGAATATGCCGAATTGCCCGGCCGCCCCGAAGATAAGTACTCTGGGGTTGGCCAGCATCGGCGTAAAGTCGATCATCGCCCCTAAGCCCAGAAATATCAGTGCCGGAAAAATCTCGGTTAAAATCCCGGCATTATATAACGTATTGATGATGCCTCCTTCGTCGGAAGCAGACATCCCGCTGAGCGGTAAATTCCCAAGGATGACTCCGAATCCAATGGGAATCAGTAACAGCGGTTCAATGTTTTTCGCTACCGCGAGATAAAGGAGGCCGCCGCCGACGACTATCAGGACCGCAGCTTGCCAGGTGAATCCGCTGAACCCTGCGATGAGGCTGGTCAGGACTGTTTCCCACATCGACTCTCTAACCTCCCTGGAACCCGGTCGGCTGTTTCTTTTCTTCTTTCTTCGGATTTTCCCGGAAAATCCGGTTCATCAATTGGATTACCAGCGTCAGAATATAGAGGGTGAGCAATGTCACTCCCATCCCCGCCAGTGTCATTGTCAGACCAAATTCCAGGTCCTTCATATCTCCCCCCTGGCTTGCCGATGCGGCAAACTCGTACTCCCGTAGCGCTCTTGTATCCTTGTCCCCCGCAGGAAATTTAATAATCCTCTTCTGCTGTTGAAGAAAAAATTATATCATCTGCTTTCACAATACATGAAATTTATGTCCTGATTATTTGTAAGGTCTGTGTTTTCTGCTCGTTTCTGTATATGACCAACGCCCTATCTTTTCCCCGCTATTGCCGTTATAACAATTGTCAATCTATTTTTTTCAGGGGAGGAACGCCATAAAGTTCCGGACTATTATACTTGCCCTTGTCGCCATCCTGACTTTCTTCTCTCTTTTCCCGGCCTGTACGCCTGTTGCCGCTGCCGAAAATTATCTTGCCGTCATCCCTAAAGCGCTACAGAGCGGCCATCAGGAATCTATCTCGCTCGCTCTCTTCCGGGGGCACAGCCTGGTAAGAGGTACTGTCGAAGCGACACTCGTAAAAGAAGGCAAAATAATCACTCGGTCTAAAACTGAAATCGACGGCCGGGGAATGATTGATCTGAAAATCCCGGACATCGAGGAAGGCTCTTATGACCTCCGGTTAAAAGGCAATGGTTTTGAGACCTCCACCACTGTCCGGATACAGCGTGACCTGGTACTCTTTATTCAGACTGATAAACCGATTTATAAACCGGGACAGACTGTCTATATGCGCCTTCTCACCCTGAACGTTGCATTAAAACCTGCCCACGAACAGGTCACCGTCGAAATTCTGGATGCCCGGGGTATCAAAGTCTACCGTTCCGAGGTGGTGACTGATGAATTTGGCATGGCAGAATTGGAACTGCCGTTATCCACTGAACCGAACCTCGGTGTCTGGAAAATAAATGCCGGTACGTCAAAAGCCAAGTCCCAGATCGATATCCGCGTAGAAGAATATGTACTTCCCAAGTACGAAATAAGCACCCGGCTGGCGCGTGAATGGTTCCTTGTCGATGAAAAAATAACGGGGACTATCGCTACCGAATATAGTTTCGGCATGCCCGTGACCGGCGAACTGGAAATTGTAGCCTCCCGCTATGTGGGAAAATGGGAAGAATACGCTGTCGTTAACAAGACCATCAGCGGCATTGCTGATTTCGAGATACCTGCTGTCCGGTATATCGCCGGTGTCCCTGCCGCCGGCGGTTCCGGCAACGTCCTGCTCGATATCACTGTGAGAGAAAAAGCGACTGGTTATGAAGAAAAAACCAGCCGGCTCCTCACCGTGGCACAGTCGTCTGTCGTCCTGCAACTGATCCCGGAAAACACTACCTTCAAGCCCGGTCTCCCGTCGCGTTTTCTCGTCATCTCTCAGGACCCGGGCAATCAGCCTCTCGATACCAGCGTTCAGGTTACTATCACCTACATTGATAAAGATTACCAGAAAATTAAAGAAGAAAAGCGTGAAGTCAAGACCAGCAAAGGTAAAACAATGGTCGAGACTACCCCACCCGACCGGGCGGTAGCCATGGTCGTTGAATCTTTCGAACTGACCCCTGTCTCCTCCCGGTTCCCCGCTCAAACTTCCCTTACCCTGACTGCTTCTTATTCGCCATCCGGGAATTTCATCCACCTGGAACAAATAAGTGGCGGCACGCCTAAAGTGGGAGAGACTATCAGATTTAAAATATATTCCACGCAACAGGCATCCAATTTTTATTACGAGGTGATTGCACGCGGTACTGTTGTCTTCAGCGATTTCACCCGGCGCTCGGAAATTACCGTTGATACTACCCATATGATGTCACCCGAGGCACGCTTGATTGTCTACCAGATACTGCCCAACAGTGAAGTCGCTGCCGACTACCTTCCTTTTTCCGTCCAGGCTGTTTATCCGCATAGCGTCTCTGCTGAATTCGCCCGTGATGAAGCCCGCCCGGGAGAAAAGGTAGATATCAATATCCGGACACAGGGTGAATCCCGGGTCGGCCTGACCGCAGTCGACCGCTCGGTATATATCCTGGCAGAGAACCGGCTGAACTTGCAGCAGGTTTTCGATAAGCTGGAAAAACTATACATGGCGCCCCAGGTAGAATTGCATGAGGTTACTATTTACCCCGCAATCGTTACCAAGGGCGCCAAAGAGATATTCGAAGAAGCCGGCGTTACCGTACTTACTAATAACAAAGTCCCAAAAGGACAGGATTACCGCTTCGAGGGACGGGCTGGTTTCTGGGATCGCATTTTTGGTTTCGTCAATGCCCGGGGTAGCCGGGATGGAATAATGATGGAAGCATTTGGATTGAAAGGCGTCCCGGCGGCGCAGGTCGCCGCCCCCGGTGTCTCCGATACTGCCACCGGGCTTGCCGAAGTGCAGAGGGTCAGGCAATTCTTCCCTGAGACCTGGCTCTGGGACTCATTGATCGTGGGTAAAAACGGCCGTTCTTCGGTGACTGTCGAAGTCCCCGATTCCATCACTACCTGGATGCTTCAGGCGGTCGCCATATCCAAAGACAAAGGTCTGGGGATTGCCGAGGATGAACTAAAAGCGTTCCAGCCCTTCTTTCTGACCGCCGATCTGCCCTATTCTGCGATCCGCGGTGAAGAATTCCCGGTTCGTATTGCGATTTATAACTACCTTAATGAACCCCAGAGCGTCCTCGTCCGGCTTGAAACAGCAGCATGGTTCAATCTGCTGGATAACCCCCAGCAAACGGTAAATATCCCTGCCAACGATATCGGCAGTGCTAGCTTCCGGATCATACCGGTAACGAAAGGAACCAATTCCATCAAGGTTACCGCTCAGAGCAAACAGGTCGCCGATGCGCTTGTTAAAACGATCATCATCGAACCGGAAGGCATTGCCCGGGAACAGGTGGAAAACCTGGTCCTTTCTGCCGGAACCACCCGAACTCTGGACACCAGCCTCCCGGAATTAATTGTCGCCGATTCCGGCCGGGTCTACCTGGCATTGACTTCCAGCTATCTGACCCAGACCATTGAAGGTCTCGAAGGTTTACTTCAGATGCCCTTCGGTTGCGGTGAGCAGAATATGATTTTGTTAGCTCCTAATATTTTTATTTCCCGTTATCTCACCGAGACCGGCCAGCTTAAACCGGAGATCATGGCTAAAGCTGAGAAATTAATGATTACCGGTTATCAGCGGCAATTGACTTACCGTCGCTCTGACGGTAGCTTCTCCGCATTTGGAGAAAGCGATGCCAAAGGCAGTTTATGGTTGACTGCCTTCGTCTTAAAAACATTTTCCCAGGCTAAAGAATTGATCTATATCGATGAAGCCGTTCTGCAGCGCGCCGTCCAGTGGATCAGCGCCCACCAGAATAGCGACGGTTCCTTTGATCAGGTCGGCTTTGTCCACCATCAGGAAATGGTCGGGGGTGTCCAGGGAAAAACTGCCCTTACCGCTTTTACCGCCATTGCCTTGTTGGAAGCCGGAGAAAAAGTCGCGGCAGGCCGTGCCGTCAATTACCTGGAAAAACAGGTGGATGCGATTAACGACGCTTATACTATGGCGGTTACTGCTTACGCCCTGGAGCTGGCCGGTAGCTCCCGGCGCGATGCGGCTCATAATCGACTGATGTCCATGGCTAAAGAAGCCGATGAAGGATTACACTGGGGTGAGTCAGCACCGGTTGAACGTAAAGATCCGGAACCGGGATTACGCCGGCCTTCCAATATCAGCCGCACTGCGGAGATTGAAACTACTGCTTACGCCGCCCTGTCCCTGATTCAACGGGGCGATGCTCTGAATTCCTCCCGCGCCTCCAAATGGCTGGTCTCCCGGAGGAATGCCCAGGGCGGTTACGGCTCTACCCAGGACACCGTCGTCACCTTGCAGGCGTTGACCGGGCAAGCCACCAATGCTCGGGCGGATGTCGACCTCACGGTTACTCTGAAAACAAATGAAATGAAGAAGCAAATCCGTATTAACCAGCAAAACTTCGATGTGTTGCAGGTTGTAGAAATTACTCCGGGTAGCCCGGTGGAAATAAGTGCTAGCGGCAAGGGCGATATCATCGGACAGTTGGTAAAACGGTATAATGTTCCCCGGGCAGAACCGTCGGAACAAAACATACTCACTATCAATGTTGATTATGACACCACTGAAGTTGAGGTCGATGATACCGTCCGGGTCTCGGTCGTTGTATCTTTCAATCCTCCGCAATCGATGGAAGCCGGAATGGTTGTGGTCGATATCTCGGTGCCTACCGGTTTCGCTCCGGTGACCGAAACCATCATCCGGGCAGTAGAGAACGAACGTAAAATTAAACGATATGAAATCGCCGGGCGGAAAGTTATATTCTATCTTGAAAATATGCTGCCGCGGGAAAAAATCGCCTTTAGCTTCAATGTCAGAGCCTTATATCCGGTAAAAGCGAAAGGCGTCACCTCCCGGGTCTATTCATATTATCAACCGGAGATGCAGGGCGAAACGCTTGGGAAGGCGGTAACCGTCCGGTGATCCGTCCTTCCGCCTCGTGAATTTGCTCGGTATTCGCTGGAAATACCTTCCCGGGCGGAAGCAATAATCGCATGACATGTAGTAAAATAATCAAATCCGGGTTCAGAAAAGGAAACGGGGTCAGTTTGTTAAGATGATCACTCAACGGAAAATTGATATGCGGAATAACCCGGTGACTATCACTGCCTGATGGAAAAAAGCGTAGCGATATCTCTCTGGAGACTGGATGATGCCGGCGAATAACCGGGGAAACTACGTCACCGCTAATGGTATTAGTATTTATTATGAAGAGTACGGCTCCGGTCGTCCCCTGGTTCTCCTTCACGGAGGTACGCAGACTTCGGCTTCCTGGCATGAATATTTGCCCCTCTTCACCCCCCATTTCCGGGTCATTACCCCGGACAGCCGTGGTCATGGTCGCACCAATAATCCGGCAGCCGCTCTAAGTTACCGGCTGATGGCTGCCGATATCGCCTCCTTCCTGCATGCTCTTGATATCACTGCCCCACTGTTGCTTGGCTATAGTGATGGCGGTCAGATCGCTCTGCAACTGGCAATGGACTATCCCGGTATAGCCTCGGCCTACGCCGCCGGCGGTATTTATTACCAGCTTACCGGTTCCATCCTGAAATTTATTAAGAGCATGGGATTTATCGCCCCTGGTATTGTCGATTACGGCATCATGGGGCGGGAAGACCCCGATTCCGTGTCGTCTTTATCCGCCGATCATGTCTGGTCTGATGATCCGGATTACTGGCAAAAATTACTGGAGCAGTTATCTCTTATGTGGTGGATTCCTCTGGACTATACCGAGGAAGATTTCAAGAAGATCAGGGAACCCTTCCTGATTTTGGCCGGCGACCGTGATCAGTTCTGTCCGGTTCAACAGGCAGTCGACATGTACCGGTTTATCCCGCATAGCGAATTAGCCGTCTTCCCCAACGCTACGCATTCCACTGCCATCAGTGAGACAACACTACCCGTTGTCATCGACTTTTTCCAAAGACATGTTTCCGTTTAGTTTCTCAAAAAAGCACTGGCGCCATCACATCAAACTTATAATAACTTGTTGTTACAAAACCAGCATCGCATCGCCGAAACTGTAAAAGCGGTAACGCTCCCGGACCGCTTCTCCGTATCCTTGCAGGACAAACTCCCGTCCGGCGAAGGCTGATATCATCATGATCAACGTCGTTCGCGGTAAATGGAAGTTGGTGATTAAACCATCGATTACCTTGAATTGATAACCGGGCATGATGTAAAGATCCACCCAATCGGCAAAACTAGCCTCCGGATTCCCGTTATATAATTCCGCCGTAGCTTCCATCAAACGGGTAGAAGTGGTCCCTACTCCGATCACCCGTCGCCCCTCTCGTTTCGCCCGGGCTATTTCCTTGCTCGCTGCCGCAGAAACAATACCGAACTCTTTATGGATTATATGCTGCGTGGGGTCTTCTTCATGGACCGGCTGAAACGTATCCAGACCCACGTGCAGCGTGACAAAAATACAATGTACGCCGTTTTCTTCGAGTTTTTGTAACAGGGCAGGTGTAAAATGCAGCCCTGCCGTCGGTGCCGCGGCACTGCCTTGGATTCGGGAATAAACCGTTTGATATCGCTCGGGATCGGCCAGCGGCTCATGGATATACGGCGGTAAAGGAATGTCGCCGGAACTCTCCAGGACCTTTTCCTCGGTAAATCGGATGATCCGTATGCCTCCGTCCTGCTCGGCAATAACTTCGCCCCCCGTTTCCGCTGCCGTCTTCACACTCCGGACGGTCAATTTCGCTCCCGTGCTCAGACGTTTCGCTGGTTTTACCAGCGTTTGCCATACGCCGGCACTTAATCGATTCAGCAGCAGGATTTCTAATCTGGCCCCGGTTTCTTTCTGCGCATGCAGACGGGCTGGAATCACCCGGGTATCATTGAATACCAGCGCATCGCCCGGCTTCAGGATTTCCGCCAGATTATAGAAACGGTCGTGCCGGATAGTCTTGTTGGTTCGATCCAAAACCATGAGCCGCGAGTGATCGCGCGGCTCAATCGGTGACTGTGCAATCAACTCTGGCGGTAATGTGTAATCGAAATCCCGGGTCCGCATTATTCCATCCCGTTAGACTGATACCAGATCCGCTAAGTGCTTGATTCTCTTTACCATGTTGGGATGGGTCACGAACAATTCGCCAAACCAACCGCCGAACCCTATCTTGACTTGCTTCTGTCTGAGATCGAGTAAATCGTCATATCCGATGATACCGTCCCTGTTTCGGTCGATCTGTGCTACTTCCCGTATTTCCATACTGGCTCGGGATGGGTCGCTGACAAAGAAAGCCTTCACCGCTTCTGCCCGCTTCATCTCCTCTTTTACCCGGGGGCGGATACCAGCCTGTGTCAATTTGTACAGTGCCGTCGCCAGGTGCTGCGGCCGGCATCCCAGCCGGGTACTTCCCCTGTCAGCATAATATTCGCGGATCCGAGAACCGTAGAGTACCAGTAAATTGGTCAGAAAATACAATGCCATCGCTGCCAGTCCGATGAGCAACGCATAGCTGTTCCTCTCGCGCCGGACACCGCCAAAACCCCACATAAAACTGAAAGCAACCCAGTGCAGTATCATCGGGATCGCCGAGAGAATGGTGATCACCGCCATGTCCCGGTGTTTAATATGCGAAATTTCATGTCCCAATACTGCCCTCAATTCATCACGGCTTAATATGTTTAATATCCCCCGGGTTACGCAGATCCGCCCGTCACGGTGTGTTCTTCCGAAGGCAAAAGCGTTCGGTACCGACATTTCGGATATCCCGATGCGCGGTTTGGGTAGATTCGCCTCCGCTGCTAATTCCGCTACCATCTGGTGCAATACCGGTTCTTGTTTTTCGGTCACATACCGGACCCGCATGCTCCACCCCACCAGCGTCGGTCCGATCAGGTACTGTAATCCCAGGAACACCAGTGCCAGCACCGCGTACATTATCGAGTTGCCGTAACCCGTCAATATACCCAGCCCCACCAGCACCCCATAAAGGATGCCGAACATCACGGCTACTAACAGATACATGCGAAATTTCAGCCACATACCTCGTTATCTTTCCTCCAGACTATCAAACACAATCTATTCATTGATATCAATTCCATGATACAACACGGTTTTCGGGTAAAGCAATGCCTGGTACCCTGGTGCTCTTTCTGCCGCACAAAGGGTGGTTTTTAATTGTAAAGTTATATGGAGCTACTGTTGGTAATCCCGCACCGTATGATCGGTTTGACAGCATGGTGACCATAAATTATTATGAGGCTGGTCGACTGATACCAAAGTGTAAGAATAATTATGGTTTGGGCAATGGGAAGAGGGGGTGCGCATGACCACGAAAGCATATGTGTTGATCGAGACTATGGTTGGCCGTAATCGTGATATCATCACCATTTTAAAAAAAGTAAAAAACATCAGCGACGTGGAAATGGTAACCGGTCCTTTTGACTTAATAGCCGTTATCGAAGCCGAATCTCTGGCTGATATCGGCGATATTGTGACTACCAGGATACATCCCATCAGCGGTATCACCCGGACCGTGACCTGCCTGGTCATGTGAACCCGGGTTTAGTTACTTCTAAAGGAGCAAGTGATGGATTTTAAATTTACCGCGGAACAGGAACAATTCCGGGAGGAAGTCCGGAATTTTCTTGAAAACGAGATCGCCGCCGGGATTTTCAAACCCATGTGCGACGGCTGGATACAGGGTTTTTCACCTGAATTCACCCGCAAACTAGCACAAAAAGGTTGGATCGGCCTGAGTTGGCCAAAGGAGTACGGCGGTCAGGGACGCAGCAACGTCGACCGTTTCATTCTTACCGAGGAAATTCTCCGTTACGGTGCCCCGGCGGCCCTGCACTGGTTCGCCGATCGACAGATCGGACGGGCAATCATGCACTTCGGGACTGAAGCACAGAAAAAGGATATGCTTCCACAGATCCTCAGGGGAGAGGCTTACGTCGGTCTCGGTATGAGCGAGCCGGAGGCGGGGTCTGATCTCGCCTCTCTCCAGACCCGGGCAACCGCGGAAGGTGATCATTACATTCTCAACGGTCAGAAAATGTGGACCAGTTGCGCCCGTTATATGAACTATATGTACTTGGTCGCCCGGACCGACCCCACCGCCCCCAAGCATCGCGGCATCAGCGAATTCATTATTCCCATACCACTCCCCGGCATCAATATTGTCCCTACCATCGATATCACCGGTGCTGAAGCGTGGGGCGAGGTGTTTTTTGATAACGTCAAAATCCCCGGCACCGCCCTTATCGGCGAAAAAAACCGGGGCTTTTATCAGATTGTCAACCAGCTTGACTTTGAACGTTCCGGGATGGAACGCCTGATGGGCAACTACCCTTTGTTTGACGCCATTATTAAATTCAGCAAAGAAACTGAACGTAACGGTAAGGCATTATGCAAAGACCCCGTCATTCGCGATAAACTCGCCCGGCTTCAGGTGGAATTTGAAGTCGGTCGCCTGCTCACTTACCGGGTCGCTCATGTTATTGATGGCGGCAAAGCCCCTAACAAGGAAGCCGCTATGGCTAAGGTATATTGCACCGCCTTTGAACAACACCTCGCCGAAGTCTCTACCCGCATCCTGGGCGCGTACGGTCAGTTGGAAGGCAGTTCCCGTTTGGCTCCCATATCCGGGATGGCTTCCCATTCTTTCCTCGGTTCCATGGGATACAGTCTGCAAGCCGGAACCTCCGAAATTCTGCGGAATGTTATCGCAACCCGTGGCCTGGGGTTACCGGAAGCTTGATTCAGCATCAGTAACGAATACTATAAAGGTGGCTTGGAATGAATTATTCACTTTCTGAAGAACAGGAAATGCTGAAAACATCAGCACGCGATTTTCTTAATGAAAAATGCAAAAAGACTGTCGTAAAAGCCATGGAAAAGGATCCCCGGGGCTATCCGCCGGAATTATGGCAGGAGATGGCCGACCTCGGCTGGCTTGGCTTGTGTTTCCCGGAAAAATATAATGGCAGTGGTATGTCTTTCCTTGATTTGGCTATCTTACTCGAAGAAACCGGTCGTGCCTGTCTCCCCGGGCCATTCTTTTCCAGTGTTGTTCTTGGTGGTTTGACAATCATGGATGCTGGCAGCGAGTCCCAGAAGCAAGCCTACCTCCCGGGAGTTTCTCGCGGGACTGCCATCATTACGATGGCTGTGACCGAGTCCGATGCTCGCTATTACCCGGAACTGATTAAGACCACCGCGGTGAAATCCGGAAATGATTTCCTGCTCAACGGTTCCAAACTCTTCGTCCCCGATGCCCACATTGCCAGCCATATTATCTGCGTCGCCCGGACGAAACAGGATGGCGACCCTGCCAGCAGTATCAGCCTGTTTATTATTGACGCTGACACCCCCGGAATAACCTGCCATCCATTAAAAACCATCTCCGGCGATAAGCAGTTCGAGGTTGTTTTCAAAGATGTCCGGATCGGTTCCGACCGCCTCCTCAGTCCTCTGCACCAGGGTTGGCCGGTTGTGCAACGGGCCGTCGAACGCGCTGCTGTCGCCCGGTGTTGTGAAATGGTTGGTAATCTGCAGTACGTCCTGGAAATAACCGTCGCCTATGCGACTGAGCGCAAGCAGTTCAGTAAACCCATCGGTACTTTTCAAGCCGTCCAGCACCACTGTGCTAATATGGCCAGCGATATCGACGGAGCCCGTTTCAGCACCTACCAGGCTGCATGGCGCTTGAGTGAGGGATTGCCGGCTTCCACTGAAGTTGCGGTAGCGAAAGCATGGATGAACGAAGCTTTTGGCCGGGTGATCACCCTGGCTCATCAGGTCCACGGTGCCATCGGTTGCACTCTCGACCATGAGCTTCAATATTACACCAAGCGCGGCAAGCAAGGCGAACTGTCTTATGGTGATGCCGAATATTATCGGGAGATCGTCGCCCAGGGCATGAAATTGTAGATACAATCTAAAACGTAAGCTAAGTTTACCTTGGGGGGTACTTTTACTGGAGGGAGACCGATGGCGTCTCCCTCCCCCCTTCTTGATGATTCCTCAGACTCATCACTCACCCGGAGAGATCCTTCAGGCACGTGATCACTTCCGCTATCGTCTCCTCCGCTGTCGATGATCCGCTCGCTACCCCCACCCGCCGGCATCCCTCGAGCCAATCCGGGTTGATCTCTGTCGCTGTTTCGATAAGATGGGTATTCACTATCTTTGAACTCAAATTCGCCAGATGATTGGTATTGGCACTATGCCGGCCACCGACCACCAGCATCAGGTCCACTCGCCTCGCCAGTTCCAGCGTGGTCGCCTGTCGGTCCCGCAGATCGTGACAGATGGTATCCAGGATCCTGATTTCCGCATCCCGTTGTAGCGAAAGTGCCACTACCTTCTGGGCGAATACCGCATATTCTGTCGCTGCTTGCGTGGTTTGCGACAAAACGCCGATGCGCTTCGGTCGTATTGCTAGATCAGCAATGTCTTTCTCATTCGTCGTTGCCAGTCCCTTGTCTTTGACCCAGCCCATGATCCCTTTCACTTCCGGATGATTCCCGTCCCCGTAAACGATCACAAAATACCCTTCATCAGCGAGCCGTTTGGCTGCCATCTGGGCACGTCGGACATCGCTGCAGATAGTGCTGACAATTTCAATACCGCTCGCCCGTATCTTTTCTTCGACTTCCGGGCTTACCCCATGCGAACTGGTTATCACCAGTTTGCCTTTGATATCATCGATTTCCTTTACTGTCGATACACCGGTTTTCTCCAGTTTCTGCATGACCTGTTCGTTATGGACTACCGCACCCAGTGTTTCGACATGGCCGTTCTCATTAGCCGCCCGCGTTACGATATCTATTGCCCGCTTTACCCCGAAACAGAATCCGGTTCGTTTTGCTCTTTCAATTTCAAACTTCATCTGTTTTCTCGCCACCCGCGCGATATCCCGGTGGCAAAAGCTCATCAATATGGCTCATTATCGTTTTCGTCTCGGTCTCTAAGTACGCCCGCCCCCCGCGTCCCTCGGCCGCCCCCAGCTTGAAAGGCATTCCGATATTAACCGTGATCCTCGGCCGTCGTAACAGCCACCCCCACCCTTTAATTGTTTCTGTACCGGTAATTCCGATGGGCAATACCGGGACCTTTGTCCGTGTGGCAATCATAGCCGCTCCCAGGTATCCCTCGGGTGTATAACCCTCCTGGCCGCGTCGGTGTCCCTCGGGAAACATCACCAGCGCATAACCCTTTGCCAGTGTGCGTTCTGCCTGCCGGATCGCCTCCCGGTCTATCTTCCCTCGGTGGACCGGAAAAGCTCCGAATCGTGAAATGAAATATCCGGAAAATTTCGACCGGAATAATTCTTCTTTAGCCATGAATATCGTTGTTCGTCGTAAAACAACCCCCACCACCGGCGGGTCCATCAGACTTAAATGGTTGGCCGTTACCAGTATCCCCCCGGAACGGGTGATGTTATGGCGTCCCCGTACCTCAAACCTGGTAAACAAAAAAAGAAAAAAACTGACTGCCCAGTGCCCTAAGTAATAAATCCAGGACATCATATCACCACGCACCTCAAATCGTTACGGTCATTATAGCCTATAGTGGCTGACCGACCAAGCGTATGGCTGGCTCCGGTGCTACCACCGCTTCCAACCCCACCTCTCCCGTATCTTGTACCCGGGCTTCGGATTGCTCGTTTTTATCTTTTCCGCACTCAACCGAATATAAATCGCTTCCGCGATGTCTTTGTCCACGGCAAACTGGGATTGCCCTACCTCGAAAACGTAAGTCGGAAATGTCTGTGTTACCCTTATCGCTACCCCCGGCAGAATCCCCATCGCTGTTAATTTCTGTAACTGGTCGAGCTTCGGCGCGTAGATATAAGCCACCTTGCCTTCTTGGCCGTCCATCAGTTGCGACAGCGGTGATACCAACCGACTCGCTGATTCCCGCATCTGCCGGCAGCAATTACCTTGCGGGATTGGTTTGCCGTGCGGGCATACCTTGGGGTGACCTAGCAGACTGCATATCGCATCATCAAGCCCCCGGTCTAGCAGGTGCTCAAACTTGCAGGCTTTCTCATGATTGACCTCGTCCCCGGCATCCAGCACATCAACCAGCAACCTTTCCGCCAGGCGATGCCGTCGGACTACGTTTTCGGCTGAAGGTCGGCCCTCTTCAGTTAACCCCACCAGGCTGTTGTTTCTGGTTATATATCCTGCGGATAATAGTTCCGTTAAAGGCTGGTCGCTGTTCGCTTCCAGTTCTTGCTCCGGGACGGGGCCTTGTTTTTCCTCCAGCATCCGGATCCACAGCGTCTCCAGTATCTCTTCTGCTTTTTCAGTCAGTTCCATTTGCTCTGCTCCGTTCGGAATATTTGAATTTGATCGTCTGCGGTATGTCGTACCCGCAATTCGGGCATCTGATCATCCGGCAGCCCCATGCCAGTGGACAACCCCGGCACGCTCTTTTCCCATCTGCCTCGGCGAAACAATGTCCGCATAGAGGACAGCTCAATTGGATCTGCGATACCGGTAATTGCTTCTCCCGGCTGCTTTCCAGTTCCCGCTTCATAAAACCACCCCCAGCCCCGTGAGAACCCGGTTCAGTATAAACCCTACCAGGAAGGCGAACGGAAATATGAAGGCCGCAATCGCTACCGCGGTCTTCACTCCACGCTCTTTCAACATGACTACAAATTGTGCCACACAGGGGACAAACAAAGTAAGAGTCACCGCCGATACTACCAGCGGTATGCCGGTTAAAATTCCGGATGTATGCAGATCGTATAACCCCGCTGCCCCAAAATCCCGCCGGAAAAAACCATACAAAAAAACATTGGCGGTCTCAGACGGGAGACCGATCAGGTTCACCACCGGTTGTAGCCACCGTCCCAGCACTCCCAAAACTCCGGAAATATCTCCCGCCCAGAGTAGTACACTGACCAGTATGAAAACCGGCATGATTTCCATGAAATACCACTGCATCCGGGCGGTTGTTTTTGATATTACATTACGTAAAATCGGTAACCGCAGCGGCGGGACTTCCATGTAGAAACTCGCTCTTTTCCCCGGAATGATTCTCGCTGCCAGAAAACCGACTGCCAGGAAAACCGCCAGTACCACCCCGCCCCAGATAAATAGGGCCGCCACACTTCCCGATAATATCGCAAAAATCACCCCCAGTTGTGCCGAGCAGGGAATCGCCAGCGCCAGCAGCAAGGTGGTGATTACCCTTTCCCGCTTCGTCTCCTGCGTCCGGGTTACTACTGTCGCCATCGTGTCACATCCGAAGCCGACTACCATTGGAATCACTGCCCTCCCGCTCAAACCGATACCCTTGAATACCCGGTCGATCAACATAGCCAGGCGCGGCAGATAACCGCTGTCCTCCACAATCGAAAACATGATGAAAAAAGTCCCTACGATGGGAAGTATCAGGGCAAATGCATATGTTAGTCCCAGTGTGATCACGCCGTATTCCCCTGCCAGCAGGCTTTGTCCTGACGGCCAGGGAATAAATTTTTCCACAATGTACACCGCCCACGGATTGATCCACCTTCCGAATACCGTTTCTTCGAAAAAACCCACCAGTACCCCGGCCCCGAATACCCCCACAAACTGGTACAGGCCAAAATACAGAAATAATAGAAGGATTACCGTACCGGTCACCGGATGCATCATGGCGCGGCTTAAGCGTGCCGTTAACTGGCGGGGCTTTCGATCGGTAGTTTTCACCACTTGTGATAGCAATCGGCGGACTTCCTTCTGGCGGGCAACGGAAATCACGTAACTGAGCGGTTGATTATATTCACTTCTTGCTTCCGCGAGCGCTTCCTGGATCGGAGTATAATCAGCCTCTTTAGCTTTCACCGCCGCCTCGATCTCCAGGTCGCCTTGTAAAAGTAGCAATCCTATCGCCCGGGGAGTCAACCCGTAGTCAGTCGTGAGGTGCTTCTCGATCGTGTTTAAGGCCGATTCGATTTTTTCGTCATATCTTGTTAGCCGGCCTGGTTTTGGCATGTACTCCGCCAACCGCTCTCGTAATTGCACCATACCCCACCCGCTCGTAGCCACGGTTGGTACAACCGGCACGCCCAGGCTATCCTCCAGTATTTTTGTATCGATGTCTATTCCGGCCATCTCCGCTTCATCCATCATGTTAAGCTGTAAGACCAGCGGCAAACCGGATTCTATTAACTGTAAGGTGAAAGACATCATCCTCTCCAGGTTCTTCGCATCCACTACCTGGAGAACTGCGTACGGCTTTTCAGTCAGCAGCACTCTGCGTGCTACCCGCTCTTCTGCGGTAATTGGTAGCAATGCATACATACCGGGAGTGTCGATAACCTCGATTTCCTTCCCGTTAAGCTTCATTTTACCCCGTAGCACTTCTACCGTCGTCCCGGGATAATTGGAAACCACTGCATGAGCGTCCGTGAGCCTGTTGAATACCATGCTCTTGCCTACGTTGGGATTTCCTACGATACCGATTTTCCGCAGTTCCTTACTTGATTCCTCAGAGCTTCTGCGAAATCGTTTTCTGCCCTGTTTATTATTTGGATTAGCTGCGTTGTTCATGTACTTGTTTCAAATCCGCTTATTTCTATTATCTACTGCATTGCATTTGCAATTAATCCGTAAAAAAATTATTTGCGTTTCCTCTGGCATTCGTTACAATATCCAATAATGCGCGTCTCTGTCCCCGTAATCTCGAAGTCCATTGCTTCAGGAATATCTTTCTTCAGAGTTTTCACCAGCGGATATTTGAACTCCGTGATTTTACCGCAACCCAGGCAAATTAGATGATGATATTCTGCTGATGAATTACGGTCGGTCTTTATCTCGTAATGATGATGCGCTTCATCAAAATGCACCTCGTCCACCAGCCCCAGTTTCTTCAGTGTTTGCAAATTCCGGTAAATAGTGGACAGGCTGATGTGCGGTTTTTTCTTGCGGGCTAACCGGTAAACTTCATCAGCATCAATATGACTGTGGTTTTGCCGGATAATATCGAGGATCAGCGTCCGCTGGTCGGTGATCCGCTTCCCCGGCATCGCCTCGCGCGCAAATTCTCGGGAACTCCTCTTCTTTATCATTTGCTATTGCTACTCGTTTGCATTTATATTTTAGATTGTATATTATCTTCGTTCAGCTGTCAATTCTCTTTTTTCCCGGAATTCAGCCGTATGGACCAACCGGGGGCACGATATTTCGTGCCCCCGTTAGTTTATCCTTGACCCCAGCCCCGGCTTAATGCGGTTTCCCTTTATCCGCCTCGAAGAAGGGCTCCCGGGTTCCCCCCTCCCCGACCAGCATTATCTCGATCTGGATAATCGGACTCCGCACGTTCCGCACCTCCATCGGGCAGTGCGGGAACCCCGGCGGTAACGATACTATCGTCGGTTTGGTAAAAACATGTTTCTCTAATTCTTCGCCCATGTACAGCACCACTTCCGCACCAAAATCGTCCGGGTCGTTAGGATTGCCCCCGTACCAAGCTAGAAATTCATGGAAATTATGCGTGTGGCAGGGATTGTTCGAAACAAACGGCTTGGTCACGAATTGGTGCCCCATGGTCATCGGATATCCCAGGTGGGTGTGCCGCACCATCAATCCGTCGAAGACCTGGTGGCCGTCGGACTCGGCACGAATCTGTATATGCGGCGGATTCACGATGTACTTGTCATACTTCCCCATTTCGCCTGTTTCCCCTTTTACTTTATTGTGGTCGGACTCGTGAAATGCGATTCATGCGAATAAAACATATTCTATTATTCTATTCGTGCTTCCTGCACCCGGATCACAACTCGGTTACCACCGGGCTCTTTCCCGGTGTGATCAGTCTCTTCAAGACCGGTTCATTCAAGTCTACTCCCAGCCCCGGCCCATCTGGTAGGTAGAGATAACCGCCCTCGTAATGCGGTACATTCAGGGACAGGTCATCGGTAATCTTCGGTTCTCGGGTATTGAAAGTATTATGAATCAGCATCGGCCCCAGGTTCTCCTGTTCGAATCTGCCCATCCAGGCGCTGGCTGCCAGGAAATGACCTTGATGCGCTGCTTCGAATCCTGACCCGCCCATGCAGCCGCACATCACCGGCAGGTCTGCTGCCTGGGCTATCGCTACCCACTTTAACGCCTTGCAGATACCGCCAACCTTCGCCAGCTTGATGAACAACATATCGGCGGCTTGCTTGTTGATGATATCGATCAGGTTCGATATTTCCTGGGCCGATTCGTCGACGCAGATCGGGGTCCCCACCTTCTGCCGGAGCTTGGCCATTCCGTCGATATCCCACCATGGCAACGGTTGCTCTGCCATCAGCAAATCGAATTTTTCCATCTTCTTCAGTGCTGTCAGTGCTTCGAAATAGTCCCAGCCGCCGTTAGCATCGATTGCTAGCCGGGCATCATATCCGATGGCTTCTCGAATCGCTTTGATATTCGCCACATCCTGCTCCACTGTCGTCCGTGACATGTGGCCGACTTTCAGTTTCACACTGGTGAACCCGGCTTTTAATGCGTCCGCTGCGCGTTGTGCCAGTACCTGCGGGGTTCCCCCGGCAATTACGAGGCTGAGAGGGATCTTCGGCGTGCAAAGTCCGCCGATTAACTTGTATACCGGCACTCCCAGTTTCTTGCCCATGATGTCGTACAGGCAGGAATCGATCGCATCAACTGCCTGGTTGTTGTTGCGCGTCTCGATATCTACTTTCGCCATTATCTTGTCGACATTGAAGGGGTCCTCTCCGAGCAGGATTTTGGGTGCCAGGCAGTTGGCAATAATGCCGATGAGAGCATCCTGGGTGCTTCCGATATAGTCCATGGCAATATGCCCCGTTTCTCCCATCCCCACAATCCCCTCGTCGGTATGCATCTTGACGAACAGGCTCGGCATCCCCGGGTCACCTTTTTTTGCCTCTACTCCCGGTACCCTGCGGGGGTACGAAATAGGAAAGCATTCGACTTTTGTTATTTTCATGGTTCCTCCTTCAAAAATAATATTACATCACCGATCCGCCGGAAACATGGAATATTTGACCGGTAACATAGCTGGTTACCTCCGAAGCCAGAAAAACGGTGGCATAGGCAATGTCTGCCGCCGTCCCGATCCGCCCCAGTGGCATAGCCCGGGCCATTGCCTCCCGTCCGGCCTGCCTCTGCTCCTCCGTTAGCGACGGCATTCCCTCTCGGAGTACAGCCCCGAAATTAGTGTTCGCCGGCCCAGGAGCTACGCAATTCACCCGGATGCCGTTCTTCGCCTCTACGAAGGCAAGCTGTTTCGTAAACAGGTCGATGGCATATTTAGACATGGCGTAGGTGCCGACTCCCATTGCATACTGGTGAGTACTACCTGAACCGATATTCACGATCGCTCCGTATTTCCGTTGCCTCATGTGCGGCAGCACTGCTCGCGTCACCAGCATCGTTCCGAAGAGATTGAGTTTTATCTGCTTTTCCCAGGTATCCGGGTCTTGCAGTTCCAGTGGAACATTGTCCTTGTGCATGATACCGCCGGCTACATTGCACAGGATATCGATCTTGCCGTAAGCTGATATCACCTCCTCTACCATGTTCTTGACCTCTGTTTTATTGGTGATATCTGCTTTCACGCCGATCGCTGTTTTGTTCATGGTGCGTATTTCTTGCGTTGTTTTTTGGATATCCGCATCGTGAATATCGGTCACCGCTACCGCATCACAGCCCTCTCTCGCCAGCAACAGTGCGATCGCTTTCCCGAATCCGATCTGACTCCCTGCCCCCGTCACCAGGGCGGCCTTCCCTTTTAATGCCAGGTCCATTTCACCTCTCCTGAGACTAATTTCACCGTCCGTTACTTCGTAATTGTAGCTAACTCCATATTTCCTTGATCACATTTTCCAGACCCAGTTCGGCCAGTTTCTTCTTGCTGGGTTTGGTTGTCTTCAGATCCCAGTCCGCAGCGGTCAAATAGTCCCTTATCAAGGTCTCTTCATCAACCTTCACCCCCGCCGTCGGGCCAGCTTGCTTCGGGGGCACCCCGATAATCCGCCCCGGCATCGGGAAGTTGAGCAGGTTGATGCCTTCGCGAACATTGAAACAATGTCGTAGATTACCGATCCGTTCGCCGGTTTTTATCAGTTCCTCTACTGTCAAATCCCATCCCGTAACTGCCCGGAACATCTCCATAAAAGCATCCATGCTCGGTAATGCCCCCACCCCGAAGTTGCAGATACCCGTTGCTGTCACCGCATGATGCCAGGCACTGTAAATTCGCCGTGCTTCCCCCCGCCCCGCCCATGAATTCCGATCGATCGCCGGACCAGTCGGGTTCGCCGGCCCCATACCCCCATCACCCCCCTGGGTATGTCGAGCTGGGGTCGCATCAAGCCGATACGTCCCCCCAAAAGTCTTGCCCGCCTTGGGATCGTGTGCCGGAATCTCCTGCCCCTGGAAATGGATAGCATACTGCGCGGCTCCTTTACCGATCTTGTCTGCCGCTCGTTTCACACCATCCGCCAGGATATTTCCCAAACCTTCCCGGCGGGCGATCTTCTCCGTCAGGTCAATTATCGCTTTATGATCCCCCCAGTTCAATTGAATTCCGCCGGTATCTGCTTTCGTCAGGATGCCCTTCTCAAAACATTCGATAGCGAATGCTACCGCTGCTCCGGTCGAAATCGTATCTAGTCCAGCCCGGTTGCATATATCATTGGCTTTGATTATCGATTCCAGGTTGGTATTTAAACAGTTGCTGCCGAACATCCCCAGTGTCTCGTACTCCGGTTTGTGCGCCCCGGCCGCGTACTGATATTCGCCGGTACCGGCTTTCATATGGCCACCGCAGGCGATCGGACATCGCCAGCAAGCCCACGGCCGCTCCTGTTGCGCCTTCACCGCATCCGCCGCAATCCGCTTCACCTCCGGAAAATCAGTGGCTATCCCGCCCCAGTTGCGTACAGGCGCATCTCCGATCATCACGCACCTTTCCAGGATCGCCGGTGTGCCGTATTCTTTAAGTATCGTGACATGCCCGGTTAAATTCGCCAGGGTTTGCCGCCTTAATTCATTTGCTTTTCCGTCATCGGCGAGGGGTACCTTTAAATTACCCTTCACTGCCACTGCCTTCACCCGCTTCGCCCCCATCACCGCCCCCAGCCCGGAACGACCCGCAGCCCTTCCTTTATTATTCATCACTGATGCTATCAGCGAGACTTTCTCTCCGGCCGGTCCGATACAGGCAGCCTCTACTTCCTTACCGTGCTTTGCCCGTAACAAATCTTCTGTTTCAAAAGTGTCCTTGCCCCAGAGGTAAGCGGCATCCAGTAGTTCTGCCTTCCCGTTATCGATAAAAACGTATACCGGTTTCACCGCAGTTCCGGTAAAAAAAACCGCATCGTACCCGGCAAACTTGAGGTACGGCCCGAAAAAACCGCCTGAATTGGCATCGCCCCATCCTCCGGTAAGGGGCGATTTCCCGACTGCTACGTAGCGGGTTCCTGTTATTGAAGGAGAACCAGTCAACGGACCGGTGGCCAGTCCGAAGATCGCTTCCGGGCCAAGTGCATCCACTCCCGCTTTCTGCCGGCTGAAAATAATCGCTGCCCCCAGCCCGTAACCGCCGATAAATCTGCGGCAAAACGTCTCATCCAGCAATTCATCTTTCATTTTTCCCGCTGTCAGGTCTACCCATAAGATTTTACCCATGTATCCCCGAGCCATCTTAACCTCCAGTCTCTTCTCTGTTTGCTGTATTGGCCGTGTTCCGCACCGGAAACACGAATAATCGGCGATATTCTAACATAAATCGTACACGGATGCAGTATAAGGTTTTACAATATGATATTATTATCGGTATCTCTCATCACTTGAAGAAATATGGTACTAATTTCTCATGGCTCTTTTAGACACGGGCCATTGAGCAGTATCGAATAATTGGTTAGACTGTTTATAACTACCTGTTGATTCTAAAAATCAACCTTCGGATGCTGTTGTTTTAAGCACTGTCACAGGATCATTGTTGGAGGGCTGTCGTGGACAACGTCGCTGAGCGTAATGGTGATATCGCCCGTGAATTCCTGCGAGCGCTCGAAGCGAAACATGTCCAACGTGTCCTGGCTGGTTTCTCCGATGATAGCATCTGGATCAGTCCGGAAGGAACTTTTACCGGCAAAAGGGAGATCCAAAAATACTTGAGCTGGCTGGTCTCCCGGGGCGAAGATATGAAAGTCAAGGAATGCGGTAACGGGACAGTTATAGAAGGCAACCGCGTCTTTATTGAACATAACATCTCTTACCAGCGGTTCAGCGAACGGATCGAATACACAGTACTTTGCGCCCTTGAAATCAAAGACGGCAGAATAAATCGTGTTCGTACCGTCTACGACCGCCTCTCCCTGGGACAGAAATTGGCGCGCGGCCGCATCGCTCGGTGGGCAATCCATCATTCTTTGAAAGAAATAGAAAAAAAGCTGCACGCCGGGTAACTATTCACCCGAAACCTGGACTACGACCTGACGACTGCGACGCCGGTTGTCAAAATCTACCAACACCACCTGCTGCCATGTGCCCAGAACCATTGTGTTGTTGTTAACAGGAACGGCAATCGTCGGGCCGAGTACGGAAGCCCTTATATGGGCATGGCCGTTTCCTTCCCCAAGTCCGGCATCGTGCTTGTAGCTGCCGTTGCGCGGTATAATTCGTTCCCAGTAAGCTTTGAAATCGGTAATCAGGTCGGGTTCGTATTCCATCACCGTAACCCCTGCCGTAGAATGGGCTACAAATACCGTGACCATCCCTTCCTTGATACGGGATTCGCGTAGGATGTCTTCTACCTGCGGAGTAATGTCGATGATATCGGTGTTACCCATCGTGGGCACCTGGATGGTTCTGGTTACAATCATCTCAGGACTCCTATAAGCCGAATTCACCCCAGACTGGTTCATTAAGCCTGAAAACCGGACCGTCTTTACATATCTGGCGCAGTCCGTCTCTCGTCTTGATGGTACAACCGTAACAGACACCGTGCCCGCAGCCCATGAACGCCTCCAGGGAAACCAGTACCGGTTTTCCCCCTATCCCGAGTACCTCCTGTTTTTCCTTCATCTGATGGTACATCGGCAGCGGGCCGCAAGCAATAACCCGGTCCGCCTTTTCGATATGCTCCGGTATCAGGTCTGTAACCATCCCTTTTTTCCCCGATGAACCATCATCAGTCACCGTAGAAACGTCCACTCCGTCGGGTATCCGGTCTAACGGATAAAGCAGGCGGTCTGTTTTCGCTCCCAGAAGCAGAGTGACCCGATGGCCGTAGCGCGCCGCTTCATCAGCGAGAAAAAAAAGCGGTGCAATCCCCATGCCACCCCCCACCAGCAACAGACGGTCAGTCTCACTGTAACTAAACCCGTTACCCAGCGGCCCGAAAAGCGGTACCACCTCTTCCGGCTGGCGGCCCGCTAACCAGGTTGTCCCTTTGCCGTCCGCCAGTACCGCAAACAGCAGCGCAATGGAGTCATTGATCACCTGGTGCACACTGAACGGTCTGGGCAGGGTGAAATCACCGCACTTCACCATCACGAACTGACCGGGGCGCACCTGCCCCGCAATCGCCGGGCATTGCAACCACATCAGACGAATATCACTGTACCGCCGGTCAAGAGTCGCCACGTCCGCAAATAAACTGGTATTATTAACTATTCGCGCTTCGCTTTGTTCCAAATCTTTTACATCCTGGCACTAACAAACTAAGATACTTCATCCCGGAATTAGTGCTCAAAATTTATGGTTCTGTACTACAATAATCAAATTGGGCTGGAAACTCAATGTCCCGCGCTTGTCCCGTATTGATTGTTGTCACCTGGAACTCGGTATTTTAACTCGACCTTTTCTGTATTCCGGTAGCGGTTGGGCACTGTAAGTATTGGTTCCGGCATAGAGCGCCTCGGCAACCGCCCTTGCTGTATCCAGTGAAGTAAAACATGGTACCCGGCGCTCCGCCGCTGCCCGGCGAATGCTGAAACCGTCTTTTAGTGGAATACGCCCGCCGGTGATTGTGTTTACCACCCCATGCACCGTCCCGTTGTTAATTACATCGATCACATTGGGATGTCCTTCGCTGACCATCTTGGTGATCGTCGTGACCGGGATGCCTAAGGCATGAATCATGGCTGCCGTTCCTTCCGTCGCATAGAGCTTGTAACCGCACTCCGTAAAACGACGGATGATCGGAGCTGCCTCAGGCTTGTCGCGGTCGGCGATACTAAGTAATATCGAACCTGCCGGCGGCAACATCATGCCGGCGGCCAGAAGTGCCTTGGTAAGCGCCCCGCTGAAGGAATAATCAATGCCCATCACCTCGCCAGTCGATTTCATTTCCGGCCCCAGGTAGGTATCGACACCGGCCAGCTTGGACATGGAAAAAACCGGTGCTTTTACTCCCACCAGCTTCTGCCTTGTGTATAGTCCTGTTCGATAACCTTGCTCTTTCAAACTGGTTCCCAGCATCACCCTCGTGGCAATTTTAACCAGCGGTATACCGGTAACCTTGGAGATAAAAGGGACTGTCCGCGAGGCGCGCGGATTGACTTCCAGGACATACACTGTTGATTCGAACCCTCCGCTGGTGGGCATGATCACGAATTGGATATTCATCAGACCTTTGACTTTAAGACCCAGTCCGATACGGATCGCGTACTCCACCATCGTTTCCACTTCCCGCTCCGTCAGCCGCAGCCCGGGATAGACTGCCATGGAGTCACCGCTATGCACGCCGGCACGTTCAATGTGCTCCATGATCCCCGGAACAAAAACTGTCTCCCCGTCCCCCACCGCGTCGAGCTCGCATTCCTTGCCTTCAAGGTATTTATCGATCAGCACCGGATGCTTGGTGTCCAGTTCGATGGCTATGTCCATGTATCGGATGAGTTCGGTAGCGTCGTGGACGATTTCCATCGCCCGCCCCCCCAGAACATAACTGGGACGCACAATGACGGGATAACCGATCAACTTTGCCACCTGCAGAGCTTCTTCCACCGAGGTAACTCCGGTGCCCGGTGGCTGCGGGATCCCTATCCCGCTGGTGAATTCTTCAAACCGGCCCCGGTCGCTGGCCAGGTCGATCGCATCCGCTGTCGATCCTAGAATCGGTATCCCCACCCGCGCCAGCGGTTGCGATAGGTTGATCGCCGTCTGCCCGCCGAATTGTACGATTGAGCCTTTGCTGGCATGTTCCCCCACCACCCCCTCATTCTCCAGTATGTCGCGCAGGCTTTCTTCGTCGAGGGCTTCAAAATAGAGACGGTCGCTGGTATCGAAATCGGTAGACACTGTCTCCGGATTGGAATTGATCATGATGCTCTTGTACCCGGCTTGTTGCAATGCTCCCGCAGAATGTACACTGCAATAATCGAATTCAATGCCCTGGCCGATGCGGATCGGCCCGCTGCCGATGACTACCGCCTTTGTCGCACGCAGCGGCGGGGCTTCGTTTTCCTGCTCATAAGTGCTGTAAAAATATGCTGTTGCCGCATCGAACTCCGCCGCGCAGGTATCTACCATTTTATATACCGGCCGGATGTTCCACTCGTGGCGTAATTGTCGTACTTGTTCAGGCAGGCGGTCGGCAAGAGTCGCGATCTGGTCGTCGGAATAACCGAGTCGCTTCGCCTCCCGTAACAACCCGGAATTCAACGGTTCGCTGAGCAACCGCTTTTCCATATTGATGATATTCTGTAACTTGTCCAGAAACCAGAGGTCGATCTTCGTTTTGTCGGCTATCGCCCTTGGACTGATGTCCCGCCGCAGTGCCGCCGTTACCGCCCAGAGCCGGAGATCGGTAGGTTCCAGCGGATACGAATTGATATCATGGTTCAATTGCCACTGGCGGTCTTCCCATAATAACGACTTCTTACCGAATTCCAGTGAGCGCACCGCTTTTTGTAACGCCGCTTCGAAGGTGCGGTCGATCGCCATCACTTCGCCGGTCGCCTTCATCTGCGTACCGATGATACGGTCGCCGGTGGCGAACTTGTCAAATGGCCAGCGCGGTATTTTCACCACCACGTAATCCAGGGCTGGTTCAAATGAAGCCATCGTCTTTCCGGTCACTGCGTTGGGAATCTCGTCGAGCCGTTTGCCTACGGCTATCTTGGCGGCCACCCGGGCAATCGGATAGCCGGTCGCCTTGCTGGCTAACGCTGAGCTGCGGCTGACCCGCGGATTGACTTCGATCACTGCGTACCGGTTGCTCGCCGGGTGCAGCGCAAACTGCACGTTGCAGCCGCCCTCGATCCCCAGCTCCCTGATGATTCTCAGACTCGCAGTACGCAGCATCTGGTATTCCTTGTTCGTCAAAGTCTGACTGGGCGCAACTACGATGCTGTCTCCGGTGTGGATCCCGACCGGATCGAAGTTTTCCATGTTGCAAACGGTGATGCAATTATCGGCGCTGTCCCGCATCACCTCGTACTCGATCTCTTTCCAGCCTGCTACCGATTGCTCTACCAGCACCTGGTGCGTCGGGCTGGCATTCAAACCTGCCCTCACCACTTCTTCCAGTTGCTGCCATGTACTGGCGATGCCGCCTCCCGTACCCCCCATGGTAAAAGAAGGACGGATGATTACCGGCAGGCCGGTCTGCCGGGCGATTTTCCGGGCGTCTTCCAGGTTATCGACCGTCGCACTCGGCAGCACCGGTTCCCCGATCGAAATCAATAGATTTTTGAAGAGTTCTCTGTCTTCCGCGTTGCGGATCGTCTGTATCGGCGTCCCCAGTGGTCGCACATTGTATTTGTCCAGCACCCCGGCTTCTGCCAGCTCTATGGCGAGGTTGAGCCCGGTCTGACCGCCCAGGGTTGGCAACAGCCCGTCCGGCCGCTCCCGCTCGATAATCCGCGTCACCATCTCTAGTGTCAGCGGTTCGATATAGACCAGATCGGCGATGTCCTCGTCGGTCATGATCGTCGCTGGATTCGAGTTTACCAGTACTGAAATCACGCCCTCTTCCCGCATCGCTTTGCAGGCTTGCGTCCCGGCATAATCGAACTCCGCCGCTTGGCCGATGATTATCGGGCCGGATCCGATGATCAGCACTTTCTTCGGTTTCGTCATTTTTCCTCGTATATCAGTGAATTTAACGCTGTCTCGTAACAATCCAGCTTGCGCATGTACTCTTCCGTCATCCCGGTCTCTGTCCGCACGATGAAAGCCTTCCCCGGCGCATTTATAAAACGCCGGTATTCCGTCGAGTCTTCGCCATAAATTTTCTTAAGTAATTCGGTGACCCGGTTTTTCCAGATTGGGAACTCGGCGTTGGAATAATGCGCCGTCCGTAGAAAATTGATCCCGTCGATCGATAGTTTTATCAGGTCTGCCTGTTCTTTTTTGTCCACAATTTACCCCTTCACCAGTATCTGGTTGAAATATTATTGCTCACAGGTGTATCTCCCCCGGCAATTCACTGTTGTTTCCTTTCTTCTTCCATCATGGCGATGAACCGGTCGAACAAATACGTATTATCCAGCGGCCCCGGAGAAGCTTCCGAGTGGTACTGGATCGAAAATACCGGTAAATCCCGGTGTCGCAAGCCTTCGATCGTGCCGTCGTTGAGATTGATGTGGCTCACTTCCAGCCCGTCTCTGAGCGTATCCGGATCAACGGCATATCCGTGGTTCTGCGCGGTGATATGCACCCGCCCGGTCGCCAGTTCCTTCACCGGGTGATTCCCCCCCCGGTGGCCGAATTTAAGCTTGAAATTACGTCCCCCGAAAGCCCGGGCAATCAACTGGTTTCCCAGGCAGATGCCCATCACCGGCTTTTTCTCGATTACCCCCCGGATGCTACCGACGATATAATCAAGTAGTTCCGGGTCGCCCGGTCCGGGTGAAAGCAGAATCCCGTCCGGTAACAGCGCCAGTATCTCCGCCGCCGTCGTCTCACAGGGAACCAGGGTTACCCGGCAGCCGCGCTCGCTGAGCAAACGGACGATGTTGTACTTCGTTCCGCAATCGAGTACGACCACCCTGAAGCCGGTCCGTTCCTCGTTGCCCGGCCACTCGTATTGTTCCCGGCAGGTTACTTCCTTCACAAAGTCGGTGCTCCCGTAATCCGGTACCTGCTTCAGCAATTCCAGCGCTTCCTCCGGTGTGCGCTCCGAAGTTAGATACCCCATCATCACCCCGTGCGCCCGCAGCTTGCGGGTCACCGCCCGTGTATCGATCCCGTAGATGCCCGGCGTATCGTTGTCCCGGAGATACCGGCCTATTGTCCGCGAGTTCAAATAATGGCTGGGTTGAACGCACTCTTCCCGCACCACGAAACCCCGCACCTGGACGCGGCCGGACTCCGCATCTGCCGCGCTCGTCCCGTAATTCCCGATCAGGGGATAGGTGGGTATTACTATTTGCCCGGCATAAGACGGATCGGTTAGCATCTCCTGGTATCCGGTCATGCTGGTATTGAATACCACCTCGCCGTAAGCATCGCTCTCCGCTCCGAATGAATAACCCTGGTACACCGTGCCGTCCGCCAGCACCAGGAATGCCTTTTTCATCATGTCGCTGATTGCTCTTTTCTCCCGCTTTTTTTAGTTTTGTATCGTGCGGTCGTCGGTATTGATGTTTACCCTCAGTATTTTTAGTTCCGGTTTCCGGCCTGGCATATTGTCTCTATAAACGATGTTCCCGTTGTACACCGTGGCGATCACCTTCCCTTTCAGGAGCGCTCCCTCCAGCGGTGTATTATGCCCCTTGGAAACGAACCTTTTGCTTTCCACCAGCCACTCTTCATGCGGGCTGAAGATGGTGATATCCGCCGGCGCGCCGATCGCCAGCGTTCCCAGTTTGCTGAATTTCCCGCCCAGGATTTTCGCCGGGCCGATCGTCAGCTTGGCAATCACCTTCTCCAGCGAAATTTCCCCGGCATGCACCAGCCGCATCAGGCTTCCCAGCGCTGTCTCGAACCCGCTGATGCCGAAAGCCGCGTCCTCGATCCTCTTGTCCTTGTCAGCCGCGGTATGCGGTGCATGGTCCGTGGCGATGCAATCGATGACGTCGTCGACCAGGCCCAGCACCAGCGCCACCCGGTCTTTTTCCATGCGCAACGGCGGGTTGACCTTCGCCATCGCCCCGTGATGGATTACTTCATCTTGTTTCAAGGTAAGGTGATGCGGCGTCACCTCGCAGGTTACCTGCAATCCCTCCGCCTTCGCCTTCCTGATCAAACCCACCGACCCCGCTGTGCTGATGTGAGCCAGGTGTAGTCTTCCGCCGGTCTTCCTCGCCAGTTCCAGGTCGCGCGCCACCATCTTCTCCTCCGCCGCATTCGGTATCCCCCGTAGTCCGAACTGGCGCGCAATTATTCCTTCGTTGATCACTCCGGCGTCCGCTAACGTCAGGTCTTCGCAATGGTCGATCACCGGCGTTCCGGGCGCCCGGCAGATTTCCAGCGCCCGCTGCATCAGGTCATTCCGGCTGACCGGGCTGCCGTCATCGCTGAATCCCACCGCCCCCGCCGCCGCCAGACGCGATATTGCTACCAGCGCGTTCCCTTTCCGTCGCCGCGTCACGCAGCCGATGGGCAGCACGCGGATTACCGCCTCTTCCGCCGCCCGCTTCCTTATATATTTCACCATCGTCACCGTATCGATCGGCGGATCAGTGTTCGGCATACAACATATCGTCGTGAAACCGCCCCGTGCCGCCGCCCGGGCTCCCGTCCGGATCGTCTCTTTGGCCTCGTCTCCCGGCTCGCGCAGGTGGCAGTGCAGGTCGATGAATCCGGGACAGACAATCATCCCGGGTACGTTCATCACTTCGTAATCGCCTTCCGGCAGGTCCGCCCCCTCCGGCCCCAGCCACTCGATCGCCCCGTCTTCTACCAGCACGCTGCCCGGTCCGTCCCGGCCTTGCGCCGGATCGATGATCCGTCCCCCCGTAATGAGAAGTGATTTCCGGTTCAGCATCTGCCTGCTCCTTCAAGACTCCGCCACTGGCTCTGGTGAATACATCAGTCTCTGGTGTAATAGTCCGTTCTGCAACGGCAATCTCCTATGTTTCTTTCCTTCGTCCTGCCTGGAAACCACGTGCTTCCGCCGCCTCGGCGGTATCGAACGCAATGAGATTTTCCGGCCTGATCTTGGTCGCCCAGCGACTGCTTGACGGATAATACCGCTTGTTCGCCAGTTTCCCCTGGTGCCACTCGGCGCTGGCAATGTACTTCGGCTCGTAGCCGTGTTCGCAATAATCGCAGCGCAGCGTGAACGGTGCCGTATCGGCGATCTTGAAACGCGGCCGGAGATACTTGGTCTCCGTGGGCTGCACCGAAACGCATTTCGGGTTGGTACACCGCAAATCGCCGTCATGCCGATACGGCGGTATCTCTTTCACCGGCCTTTCCTCCTCTGTCCCTCCCGCCACCTCCCGCGCCCCCAGTAGCAGGGCAATCAGCGCCATCCGTACCGGGATCCCGAACCCCGCTTGCTGGAAATACCGGCTGCGCGGATCGCTGTCCAGGTCATACGCCAGTTCATCCACCCGCGGCAGCGGATGCATCACCATGGAACGCCTGAAGGTTTTTTCTTTCAGGAGTTTTTTGTTCACCACCGGGTATTGCCGCCCCGTCTCTCCCTCCTTCTCCGCGGCCGAAAAACGTTCCTTCTGTGGCCGGGTCACGTAAAGAGCATCCACCCCCGATTTCAATTCCATTTCCACGTCCACCCCCGGCATCATCGCCAGTTGGTGCGGACTGCTGGGGGTGATGTAAATCGCATCCAGCGGCACGGCTTCCTTGTGCGCAGTGCTGCTGGCTTTTCTGACCTCGCCGCTGTATTCCGTCACCAGCTTTTTCACCACATGCTCCGGCACTTCCAAACCGGGACTGGGACAGAAAAGCATGTCCGCCCCGAATTTGGCCAGGGCAAATATCAGCGAGTGGATCGTGCGGCCGTATTTCAGGTCGCCCCACAACGCCACCCGCGCCCCCCTGATGTGTCCCCTTTCTTTCCTTAATGTATACAGGTCGCATAACGTCTGCGTCGGGTGCTGGTGCCCCCCGTCGCCCCCGTTCACCACCGGCACCCCGGAATAATCGGCGATCACCCGCGCCGCTCCCTCCCAGGGATGCCGCACCACGATGATGTCCGCGTAGCTCCCGATAATGCGTGCCATGTCCGCCAGGCTCTCTCCTTTGGCCAGCGAGGTCGCCTGGGTATCGGACACGCTGATCACCCGCCCCCCCAGCCGGTTCATCGCCGCCTCGAAGGACAACCGCGTCCTCGTGCTCGGCTCGAAGAACAGGCTGGCCATGATTTTCCCCCGGCACAGGTCATACTGCGTCCCCAGGCTGCCGGCCATCTCCTCGGCCAGCGTGAAGACCCCTTCCATCTCGTTGCTGGAAAAATCATCGATAGTGACGAGGTTCCTTCCTTTCAGACTCATCATGCCTCTCCCCCGGGGCCTGCCCCGATTTTTATTTCTGCCCGGTTCACCGCGCTTTCCCCAGCCGGTTGCCCGCCGCTGTCCCGCCGGTAAAGCACCACTTCGTCCCTGCCGTCCACTTCGACCACGTGTACCTGTATCTCTTCACTGCGCGCGGTGGGTATATTTTTCCCCACGTAATCCGCCCTGATCGGCAGTTCGCGGTGGCCGCGGTCGATCAGCACCGCCAGTTGAATAGCCTCCGGGCGCCCCATGTCGATCAGCGCATCCATCGCCGCCCGCGTGCTCCGCCCGGTGTAAAGGACGTCGTCGACCAGGACGATTGTCTTGCCGGTGATATTTGCCGGAATCCGCGTCCCGTTGATCACCGGCTGTAACCGGCGCGCCGGACTTGCCGTCCGGTTCTCGAGCGGGATGTCGTCGCGGTACCAGCTTATGTCCAGCGCTCCCACCGTGATGGCGCCGTCTCCGAAGCGCCGCAGGTTGTCCGCCAGCCGGTGCGCCAGCGGCACCCCGCGCGTCTTCATGCCGATGAGGATCAGGTTGGCCATGACCGGGTTGCGTTCGATGATCTCATGGGCGATCCGCGCCAGGCTGCGCCGGATGTCATCGCCGGTCATGATTGTTTTTGCATCCATAAAAAAAACCTCTTCGCCCGGCCGGCAAGAGGTTCTCTGCTTGGAAGCTCCGTCCTTTCCCTTGCCGGCCTCACGGGACCAACTTAAAGGTATTCTGGACTCTGTATCTAATAAAAGAATAACACATTCCGGTAACGTATTCCAGTGCCCTGAACCCAATATCCCCGGAATATTTTTCATGACTGTCCGGTGCAAAATCCGGTTTCGTTGCACAACCTCCGATTTCGCCGTACGATTTTAGTTTTCCCCTGCTGCCATTCCGCAAGAGCCCGCTCACACCCCCCCGCCCGCTCATACTGAGCTCGTCGAAGTATGAGCCCGTCGAAGTATGAGCTTGTCGAAGGGTCATACTGAGCCCGTCGAAGGGTCATCCCGCCGGGAAGGGCATCATCGGGCAAACCGTGATATAGTTTACTTATGCTCGCCCCTAACATTTTCCCCGCCCCGGCGTTATTATATGTAGATTTATGCCTGAATCGCCTTGCCTCTTGACAAACCGTGCTATAATAGCTGTCAGGGTGGTTCGAAAACCGACTCTAATTTTTGTTATGTATAAAAGGAGGTGATAGGGTGGTCCGAGCCCGCAAAGGGAGAATATCTGTGTATTTTGCCTCAGTAGAATATGGTCAATAAGGCATTGTCCTCCGGCAAATAACTGCCGGGGACGTGAAATTAATAAAGGAGAAAAATTAAAAGGTCGACTATGAAAAGTAAATTTACCAAGATACTAAGCATTGGCTTAGTCTTTGCGGTACTGGCCAGCCTGCTGGTGATCTCCACTCCCGCCTCCGCCGGCAATCAGGCTTGGACCCGAGAAACTTCCCCGGTTGGTGTCACCGTCGCTGATGTTGACATCACCGGACTCGCTGTTGCCGGTAACGGTACCACCGGTTATGGCATCGCTTCGGATAACAAGACTTATAAAACCCTTGACGGCGGCAGGACCTGGGCCGCTACTGGCTACGCTGTCGCTAACGGGACACCCAAGCAGATCGCCGTCGCCCCGGATATCGCCGACGGTTCCTTTGTCGCTTTGATCACCACCGATAATAGATCGTTTGTTTCCACCAACGGCGGCGCCTCTTTCAGTGAGATGATTTTACCATCCGGCGCAACCGGATTAAATTCCATCTCCATCAGCCCGGCCATCGGCACCTCCCGCTCCGTCGCCATCGGCGCCAATAACGGTGTCTATATTTTCACCAGCGCCGGTGAATTCGGCGGCGGCACCTCCTGGGTTAACCGGATGGTGTCCACCGCTAACGTCACCCCCGGCATCGCCTACGCGGTCGCCTTCTCCCCGAATTACCTGATGGACCGCACTTTGGTCGTCGTTTCCGAGAATACGTCTCATATCATACTCAACCTGTACAATGTGGCAACCAACATGTGGAATGCCGATTACCCGGTTTATGGTGTAGGCGATAAGGGTACGTTTATTGTTGCTACCGGCGGTAACACCGCCGCCGTCATTGCCCTTCCCCGCACCTATATGGCTTTTGATGCCGCGACCCGCGTGGCCTATATCGGCTTGAATGTCAGCGGCCTCTATCGCGGCACTGTTCCGCTTGCTACGACTGCAATCAACAGCCTGGCTCTGAATGCCGCCGGCGATCGTCTGGTTGCCGGTGGAGTCACCGGGAACTCGGTCTGGCGCCTCTCTTCTCCCGCCACTGCTGCCGCCGGCGTCGGATTGATCCCCAGCGGTACTGCTAAATCCGTCGGTATCGGCGGCGGAAAGGTTTCCGTCGCCTACTTCGGTACCAGCGTCGGTGCCGCCACCCAGGGTGCGGTTACTGCCGGTATCGAAACCGCCTTCGGTCTTTCTACCGATGACGGCGCCACCTTCAACGATGTCGCCTTCATCGATACTATGCCCAATGTTGTTGACCTTGCCGTGAACGCCGACGCCTCCAAGATGTACCTGGTTTCTGATAACACCACTACCGGCGTCACCAGCCTGTGGCGCCGAACCACCGTCTGGGAAAGAGTCTACGACGTGGTTGGAGCTAACTATATCGTTCGTCCTACCCTCGCCAACTTTGACATCGTTTTCCTGGCTCAGACTGGCACTACCAATATCATGTACAGCAACGATGCCGGCCAGACGGTCTGGCAACCCCGGGTTGCTTACGGTAGTATCAAAGACCTCGCCGCTGAAAGCGCCAGCATCGTCTACGTCCTTACCGCTTCGGCCGTCTCCAAGGCGACTGACGGCGGTTTCCTCTGGGACAACCCCAGGACGGAAGCCCTGGTTGGTGCCGGGAATGCCCTGACCCTGGTTTCTGCCGGTAACCTGCTGGTCGCCGGTGCTTCCGGTGTGTCTTACTCCACCAATGGCGGCGCCACCTTTACCGCTACCGGTCTGGCCATTTCCGGCGGCTCGACGAAAGCCGTTGCCGCTTCGCTGGCCAGCGGTGGCATTATCACCGCCATTACTCCTACTCATGTCCATCGGTTCACCATTGGCACCAGCACCGCCTTCGCTCAGCAAACGTTACCCGCAGCGTTCGGCAGTCCTCTGAACAGCGTCGTTGTCAATGCTGGTGTGACCTATGTCCTGGGGGCAAATATGACCGCGCGCTCGCCGATTACCGGGGGATGGACGGCTCAGGCGTATCCCACTGCTACCCCTCCAGTCGCCTTGTTCGACATCGTCGCCGGCGGTAATCTCTGGGCGCTCAATAGTGCTGACAATTTCCTCTATGCATTTACCGAAGTCATGGCTGCTGCCGGCCCGGTCGTCACCGCTCCCGCCAACAACTTCATCGTCCCGTTGAACGTGGAAACCGGAATCGCCAATGCTATTGTTTTCACGTGGACCGGTATTCCGAACGCCCCGGCCGGTACCACATATACCCTGCAAGTAGCTCTTGACAGCGCCTTCACCATGCCTGTGGCTGCTCTTGGTGCTACCGGTGCCTCCAGTCCTTGTATAATTACGAGCCCGTCGTTCCAGCCGGACACCACCTACTGGTGGAGAGTCCGCGCCGATTTCCCGTTTGACAGCCCGTGGTCCGCTTCACCGCGTGCCTTCAAGATCGATACTTTGGCCCCGGTGCGCATCGTATCTCCGGTTAGCGGTACTAACAATGTCCCCGTTAACCCGACCTTCGCCTGGTCCGTCGCCCCCGGTGCTGCTGGCTACGAACTAGTCGTCTCTGACGACCCGACCTTCGCCATCATCACCTTCAGCCGCACCACAACCCAGGCAGTCTTCGCCTCCGATGAGCAACTGGCTTACTCCACCGTCTACTACTGGAGAGTCAGGCCCACCGGCACCGCTTATCCGGCGGTTGGTACTCCT
>JBBITI010000028.1:0-36328 GCA_037440885.1 Dehalococcoidales bacterium
CAGATCGAAGGCTCCCTTGGTTTCCCGGAACAGAATCCCTGAAACCGGTATCGTTTGCGAACGCTGCTCGTTTGCGTCATAGTCGGCTAAATCGATTTCGATGTCCTCGAAATGGGATTCACCATCATTTCCGCTGTAAAGTCGCGTCACTTTCACTGCCTGCTCCTCCTCAAGATAAACCTCCCATATTTTATACACGGATGAAGTTGCGCACAAATTTCAAGTCAACACCCAAAAAGCCGCTCCTGTTGTATAATGAAAACATGGCTCGTTTGAAAATCCACTGGCGCCGTACCAAAATCGTCTGTACCATCGGACCCGTAACCGGTTCTGAAAGGATGATCCGCAAGCTTATTCAGTCCGGTATGGATGTCGCCCGGCTCAATATGTCCCACGGTACCATTGAAGAACATTCCGGATACATCGAAAAAGTCCGTCGGCTGGCGGGAACGATCGGAACACCGGTTTCTATTATCCTTGATCTGCCCGGTCCAAAGCACCGCGTTGGCAAACTCCGGGGAGGTAAGGCCCGGCTCCGTAATGGTGAAACGGTAGTCTTTACCGATGAACCAATCGAAGGTGATGAACGCCTGGTGCCGCTCACCCTTTCCGGACTTTCCCGCAGCGTCATCTCCGGACAGACAGTGCTGCTCGACGACGGCCGCATGCAAGTTCGGATTACCGCAGTCGCAGGTAATGAAATCACTGGCCGGGTCACTGTGGGTGGTGTGCTCGTGCAGGGACGCGGAGTTGTTGTGCCGGGTTTACGTAATACTTCGCCTTTTATTTCCGAAGAACTGCGCCGCCTTCTGGTATTTGCTGCCCAGCAGGCTCCGGATTATATTGCCCTTTCCTTTGTTTCCCGGGCTCATGATGTGCTCGATGCCCGCGCAATCCTCCGCCAGAACGGTTCGGATATTCCGATCATCTCCAAGATCGAACGGCGCGACGCCCTGAAAACATTCGATAAGATCCTCGCCGCAAGCGACGCTGTCATGGTGGCACGGGGTGATCTAGGAGTTGAAATCCCCCTCGAGCGCGTCCCCCTGGTTCAGAAACAGATTATCCACAAATGCAATCTCACCGGCAAGCCAGTCATTACCGCAACCGAAATGCTGCAGTCCATGGTTTCGTCGTCGCGCCCGGTCCGTGCTGAAGTCAGCGATGTGGCCAACGCCATCTTCGACGGCACAGACGCGGTGATGCTTTCTGCCGAAACCTCAATCGGCAAATATCCTGTCCAATCCGTAGCTGTGATGGACCGCATCTGCCGGGAAACCGAAAAGGACCTGCCTTACGAGATCGCTCTTTCCGAGCGGCGTCCCTGGGTCGACTCGGCTACCGAAGAATTGATCGGGTATAACGCCTGCGTTACCGCCCATAATCTGGAAGCCAAAGCGATCGTCGCTTTTACACAGTCGGGTAGCACCGCCCGCCGGGTTTCCAAATACCGCCCCCGGCCTTATATTCTGGCAGTTACTCCCGCCGATATCACTGGCCGGCTGGTCCTGCTGCGCGGCGTCATCCCCGTCCGCCGTGGTGTAACTACCTCCACCACTGAGTTATTTGAAACCGCCTCGCGGTTAGCACGGGAAGTCGGCCTGGCTAAACCCGGCGATCTCATCGTCATCACCGGAGGCATTCCCTTCGGCGAGTCTGGTTCCACCAACCTGCTCAAAGTAGAGCAGGTGGCCTGAATCAATTATTGATCTATGATATGTTTTGATACTGAACTATCATTGCCTGCAATTGTTCATCGTATGCAAGTGATACCGTGAAAAAAGATTCCATTTTATCGCTAGAGTAGTTATAATTGCATCCGTTACATTCTAAAATCCGGGGAGGAGCCCTGAAATGAACGTGATCTGGATCGTAGCAGACACCGTCCGACGTAAGGATATCGGCATTTACGGCAACACCAGGATACGTACTCCGGCAATCGATGCCCTGGCTAAAAAGTCGATGCTCTTTAACCGCCACTACGGAGCTTCGTTCCCCACCATGCCCACGCGCGCCGATTTTATGACCGGCCGCTGGACCATGTCTTTTATGCAGTGGAACCCCATCCCGCCGGGAGAAATACTGCTGGCTGAACTCCTCCGCGAGAACGGTATCACCACCGCCGGCATCGTGGATACCCCATTTTTCATCCGTGACGGAATGAATTACGACCGGGGCTTCACCACGTTTTATGAAATTCCAGACCATTATTTCGTGGCTAAAGGAGGTTACAACCCACCGGGGAGTCCCTACCGGAAAATACTGGAAAGACGTCCACCTCACCCGCTGGAGTCCGATTGCTTCGCCCCCAGAACGTTTGATAAGGCTATGGAATGGCTCACCCTGAACTATAAAGAGCATTTCTTTCTTTACATCGATACCTGGGATCCGCATGAACCGTGGAATGCCCCGGAATACTACACCGAACCGTATTGGCCCGGGTACGACGGGGAACTTATCATGCCTTTTTATAAACGCTGGAAAGATGTCCCCGGCTTCACCGAGGAGAAGTTGCGCAAAGCTCATGCCCAGTATTGTGGCGAGATCAGTATGGTCGACAACTGGATCGGTAACCTGTTACGTGAAGCTGAATATATGGGACTCATGGAAAACACGGCGATCATCTTCACTACCGATCATGGTTTCTATTTCGGCGAGCACGGCTTTTTTGGTAAGATGGTTTTTGCCAACGACCCGGAAGAAACTGCCGGATTGACCCGCTACGGCCGTTCGCCAGGAGCCTGGGCACGTTCGCCCCTTTACGAAGAAGTCGTAGAAATTCCCTTGATCATATATGTGCCCGGGATGAAGCCGGGTGATTATCGCGGCTTGACTTCAGCGGTCGATTTGATGCCGACGGTGCTCGACCTCTTCGGGCAGAAAATCCCGCCGCGGGTCGAGGGCAAGTCCCTGTTACCATTGATTAATAATCCGTCATTGCCCGGACGTGAATATGTCATCAGTGCCTGCCCGTTCATCAATGCCGGCGATACCGACCAGTTGGTTGACCATTTACTGCGCAAGTGCATGACCCCATCCATGGCAACAATCACCACGGACGAATGGTCGCTGTTATATGATGTTGAACCGGGCGGCTCGGAATTGTATAACCTGAAATCGGACCCGGATCAGGCAAACAACCTTATCCGTCAGTATCCGGATATGGCACAGAAGTTACACCGTTACCTGGTCGATTTCATGCAGACAACCCGGGTATCGCCCAGATTGCTCGAGCCGCGCCTGGAATTGAGAATGTAATCAGACCGGGTTTATCTGCCGTGTACCGGATTAAATAATTAAGGGGTTAAGGAATATGGCTAAAAAATACGACTACTTATTCACCAGCGAGATCATCCACGAAACTACTTATCCGCCCTTCAAGAATATGATCATGCACACCCTCGAGAGAAAGGACGTAAATTTCCAAATCCGCTTTACCCATGTCAGCGTGCCTTTTGATGGGATAGAACCCGCTCATTCCCATGACTTCGACCAGATCATGCTCTGGGTTCCCTGCACCGATGACCTGACGGCTTATGATGCCGAAACCGAGTTGTACCTGGATGGCGAAAAATATATTATCAACCGCACTACCGCTCTCTATCTCCCGAAAGGATTAATGCACTGCCCCATCCGGCATACCAGGATCGGCACCCCCTTCTTTTTCGTCAATTGCCCGCTGACACCCGATTACTCCCTGAAAGGAGCGGACGGGAAACCGGGTAGCTTTATCGACCTTAAACTTATCCCCCAGACCAAGCAATAATCTAGCCGGCTGGCGGTCCGCGTTAGCGTGCTTCGCCGCGGCGAAGCACGCCCGTATTCGTCTCATCTGCCTTATACCTTAGCTGATGCTTTATCTATGGTGATGGGAAAAGCACCTTGCATTAGTTCACTCCGGAGACATATAATCTGCGCAGTCCTGTTATTCTCGTAAGGAGTAATACAATGACCCGGGTAATAAACATGGTGCTGGTAGACTGCCAGCCTGAGATCGAGCAGCAATATAACAGGTGGTACAACGAAGTCCACATCCCGTTGATCATGCAATATTCCGGTATCGTAGAGACAACTCGGTACCAGCTTCTCAAAGGCCCGGAAAACCAGGCTCGCTATCTCACCATTTATGAATTCAAAGACCAGCAGGCGATGGACGCTTTCCCGCTAAGCCCTGAATTCCGAGTGGTGGATGCCGAGTTGCATTCTAGCTGGAAAGGAAGTGAATTCACTATCAAAGCAGCCGCTCAGTATGCCCTGATTAAAAAATGGACGCTATAGTCCCATTTATCATCGTTCATTACAAATTTTAGGAGGGTGAACCAATGCGAACCAAAGCAGTAATTGCTACCGCCAGAGGAAAAGCCGAGTTGATGGAAATCCAGCTCCGGGATTTAGCGCCAGAAGAAGTTTTAGTCAAAGTTGCCTACTGCGGGATCGGTGGTTGCGATCCCTTTATCATCAGCGGCGAGGTACCGCTACCCCTCCCCTGGAACATGGGCTACCAGGCTTCTGGCGTGATCGTCGCGATGGACAAGAACGCCAAGGCGCGTGGTTTGAAGGTGGGCGACCGCGCTGCCCTCGACCAGCTACGCTACTGCGGCGCCTGCTATAACTGTATGCACGGTCGCGAGACCTTTTGTGAAAACCGGGAATTCCCCCACGGTTATCTCGATTCTATGATGGCTGAATACGCCGTCCTCCACCAGCGGCAGGTCTGGAAAATTCCGGATTCCGTTTCCCTTGAAGAAGCTTCTCTGACCGAGGTCGTCGGTGCCTCAATGCCTGCCATCGAACTGGCGCCGTTCAAATTCGGCGATAGCGTCTATATCTCCGGTATGGGCAGCTGCGGCTTGATTATTTTACAACTTGCCAGATTGCAGGGCGGGACGAAACTGACCGTCAGCGAACCGGTTGAAGCGAAACGCCAACTGGCTTTAAAGCTCGGTGCCGATTATGCTATCGACCCCGGGCATCAGGACATCGCCGCTGAAGCAATGAAAATCACCGGGGGTCGCGGCTTCGATCGCGTCATCGAAGCTTCTGGTGACCCGGCAGCTATCGATCCCTGCATCGACATCGTCGCCCGTTGCGGCCGCATTGTGCTCTTTGGAATCTACCCCACGCACTATAAGCTGACTGTCGACCTGGATAAACTCTACTTCAAAGAAGCCGGTATTCAGACCGTCTTCGGGCAGTCCCATCTCTTCCCGCGCGCTGTCGATATTTTGCCGAAGCTGGACCTGAAGTCTCTCCTCGGTCCGGTCTTCTCCCTGGAACGCTGGGAAGAAGCCATGAAAGCCCACCAGACCATGCAATATGCCAAGGTCTTGATTAAATGTTAGTTCTGGGATGCAATGCTACTTCCCGGTGTGTCCGTTTCCGGCCCCGCTTGTGGTGCGTAAATCTCACCACGAACGGTTTGCAAATAATTATTGCACAGTCTTATTAAGTAATAGTTTGAATCCTTTACCCTGTTTTATATGAATAATTAGGGAAATAAAGGCACTCCTTGTGATTCTTCTACTTTTGAATTACAATCATCGGCAAAAATATCGTGCATTTTTTAAAGGGCAAACAGGATCTTGACAAGCTTCCGGGTGAGGAGGGTATCGTGAAAGCAGCGGTCTGTTATGAGTTCGGCAAACCCCTTGTAATCGAAGAGGTGAGCCTGGAGCCGCCCCGGGAAGACGAAGTCCGGGTACGGGTGAAAGCTACGGCAATCTGTCATAGCGACATTCACTGTACCAACGGGGACTTGCCCGGACCGGTGCCGGGTATCCCGGGGCATGAAACCGCTGGCTATGTTGATGAGATCGGACCGAGCGTAACCACGGTAAAACCGGGCGACCTGGTATTGGTTACAACGGTAACCTCCGGATGCGGCCACTGCTATTACTGTACAATCGGTCTGCGCCACCTTTGCGAAAGAAGTAAACCGCGGCCTTTTCACCATCGTAACAAAGACGGCAAACCACTGGCTCCGATAGCCGGACCGGTAGGTGGCCTGGCAGAATATACCGTCGTCTCGGAAAGACAACTGGCGGTTCTACCACCGGACTTCCCGATCGATAAAGCCGCATTGCTTTCCTGCGGCGTATTAACAGGATACGGCGCAGTCTTCAACCGCGCTCAGGTACAACCCTTAAGCGCCGTGGCGGTGGTAGGAACCGGTGGTGTCGGATTGAATGTTATCCAGGCTGCTACCATCGCCGGGGCACAGCCCATTATCGGCGTAGATATTCTGGAGAGTAAACTGGAGATCGCCCGGAAATTGGGTGCCACCGCTACAGTAAACTCTGCCCGGGAAAAGGACCCCGTGAAAGCTGTCCGAGATTTAACCTCCGGACGCGGGGCAGATTATGTTTTTGTAACCGTTGGCAGCGCCGCCGCAGTCCGTCAGGGGTTGTTCATGGCAGCGCCGCGCGGCATGGCCGTCATCGTCGGTCTCGTCCCGATCCGGGAAAGCATCACCTTTTCCGCTTTCGACTTCATCGCCGGTGAGCGGATACTGACTGGTTGCGGCGGAGGATCGACCCGTCTTACTATTGATGTCCCGCGTATCATCTCGCTCTACCGCGAAGGACGGATTCGCTTGGATGACCTGATTTCCGGTCATTACCCCCTGGAGCAGGTGAACACCGCAATCGACCTCATGGTTACTGGCAAAGCACTCCGCAACGTGATCATGTTCGACTAAACATTGTGAAGGAGCATGCAGTGAAAGCAGCAATCTGCTACGAATTCGGTAAGCCGTTAAAAATTGAAGACGTTATTCTGGAACCACCGGGGAAAACACAGGTCCGGGTAAAAGTTGCCGCCACGGCAATTTGTCACAGTGATATTCATGATATCAAGGGCGAACTGCCGGGACGACTTCCTTTCGTCGGCGGTCATGAGACCGCCGGGTACGTCGACGAGATCGGCAGCGAGGTAACCGCTTTTAAGCAAGGAGAACCGGTCTTGGTTTCACTGCTGAAATCCTGCGGCGAATGCTACTACTGTATTACCGGGATGCCTCATCTCTGTGAAAATATGATGACACCGCCGAAAGCACCGTCCCTTCGAACCACCAGCGGCACCCCCCTCGTCCAGAAAGGTAACATCGGCGGCTTTGCCGAGTATGTCCTTGTTGAAGAATCCCAGTTAGTAAAAATACCTCCGGAAATGCCTCTGGATCGTTCTTGCCTGCTGGCCTGCGGCGTATCGACCGGATTTGGCGGAGTGGTGAACCGGGCACAGGTCAAACCGTTTCAAAGCGTGGTGGTGGTCGGCACTGGCGGGGTGGGCATCAATGCCATCCAGGGCGCGGCTTACTCCGGGGCTTATCCCATCATCGCCGTCGATATACTGGAAGAAAAATTAAAGACCGCTCGAGCTTTCGGGGCGACGCACACCGTAAATGCCACCGGTACCGACGCTATTGCTGAAGTACGTAAATTAGCTTCGGGCAGAGGAGCAGACTACGTCTTCGTTACCGTCGGCAGTATCACCGCCATCAAGCAGGGTTTTGCCATGTCCGGCACCCGGGGCAAGACTGTCATCATCGGTCTGCCGCCGGTCAAAGACACACTGACTTTTTCGCCGCTGGAATTGATTGTCTCCGAACGGACTCTGACCGGCGGATTTATGGGCTCCGCTAACCTCAAGATCGATATCCCGCGCCTGGTAACTTTATACCAGCGCGGACGTCTCAAGCTGGACGAACTGATTTCCGGGCGATATCCCCTGTCCCGGATAAACGAAGCCATTGCTTCAACCGAGAGAGGGGAAGTTTTAAGAAATGTAATCGTATTTTAGGGAAAACCAATCCTGGTTTCTGCCTGGAGGATTGTATTATGCTTGACAATAATATGCTCAGTTGCTATCGGGTTCTTGACCTTACCGATGAAAAGGGGCTTATCTGTGGACGGACGCTAGCGGATCTGGGAGCGGATGTCATCAAGATCGAGAAGCCGGGTGGTGATCCGTCGCGTAACCGGGGGCCTTTTTATCATGACATTCCCGATCCGGAAAAAAGCCTGTACTGGTTTGCCTTCAATGCTAATAAACGGGGCATTACCTTGAATATCGAGTCTGTGGACGGCCGCGCCGTCTTTAAGCGGTTAGTGAAGACAGCGGATGTCGTTGTCGAATCGTTCCCGGCAGGGTACATGGACAGTATTGGACTCGGATATCAGGTCTTGAGTGAGATAAATCCCGGTATCGTTTTCACCTCGATAAGTGGTTTCGGCCAGAAAGGTCCGTACCGGAACTATAACGACCGTGATATCGCTGTTTGGGCTCTGTCCGGTTATATGTACATCGCCGGTGAACCGGACCGGCCGCCCCTTGCGCCAAGTTATCCCCATGCTCACCTGATCGGCGCCATGAACGGCGCGGTGGGGACGATGGTCGCCCTCAGCCAGCGCCACTTGACCGGACGAGGCCAGCAGGTCGATGCAGTTACCCAACAAGGACTTTGCTTCGCTATTTCGGTCGAGACTAAGGTCCCGTGGGCTCTGCAAAAAGTGAACGTCAGTCGGTCGGGCCGGGAACGGAACACCGTGAAGGCCAAAGACGGGGAGGTCAAACTGCCGCTATTATGGGAATGCAAAGATGGGACGGTCGCCTATACCTTCTGGCTAGGACCCAGTTTTGCCCGCGGTAATATCGCTCTGGTGGATTGGATCCGCGAAGCCGGAGTAGATCCGGGTGTCCTGGGACGTTGGGATTGGGAAAAGGACGATTGGAGCAAGCTAACTGTAGTTGAAGTTAAGCAGGTGCGCCGTACGTTGGAAGAATTTTTCATGAAATATACCAAGATGGAATTAAACGATGGAGCATTACAGAGACGCATCCAGTTGTCTCCGGTGTTAACGCCGAAAGACCAGTTAAAATTCCCGCAATTCGTAGAACGTCATTTCTGGCGCGAAATCGAACACCCGGAACTGGGCACTAACATCACTTATCCAGGAGGCTTCGTCAAACCGGGCGTAGGTGATTGCGGTATTCGCTTCCGGGCTCCGCTGATCGGTGAACACAATAACGAAATTTACTGTAAAGAAATGGGTTTATCCAGTGCAGACATGGTAGTACTGAAACAGCGTAACGTTATTTAACTTGTGATATCAGGAGGCCGGTTATGGATCACAAACCGTTCGAAGGACTTAAGGTTCTTGATTTCACCTGGGGTGGTGTCGGTCCTTTCCAGGGCAATTTCTTGGCATACTACGGGGCTACCGTAGTCCGGATCGAAAGCGCCTCCCGACCGGATGTGACCAGGGGTGGCGGACCTGATAAAGAAGGACCAGGCCGGCTGGAGCGCGGTCCCACCTTCGCCGTTACCCATCCCGTAAAAAAATACGGTATGAGTTTGAATATGGCTCATCCCGGAGGCATCGCCATCTTCAAAAAATTAGTGGCCTGGGCAGACGTTCTCATTGAAAGTTTTACCACCGGGATGATGGAGCGTCACGGGCTAGGTTATGATGAATTAAAAAAGATCAATCCCCGGATCATCATGCACCGGTCCTGCGGCTACGGCCATACCGGACCTATGGCCAGTCAACCAGGCTTCGGGCAGGTAGTGACAAGTTATACCGGCTTTTACACCATCACCGGGTGGCCGGACCGTCCCTCCGTACCCATTTCACTCTTCTATACCGACCATCTCTCGCCCCTGATGGGAGGCCTGGCTCTGATCGCGGCGATTGACTACCAGCGTCGGACCGGTATCGGTCAGTGTATCGATCAGTCGCAAGTGGAAACAGGGATCAACTACCTTGCTCCGGTTGTTCTTGACTACACGGTAAATGGACGGTTACTGGCACTCACCGGGAACAACAGTCCGATCGCCTCACCGTACGGCACTTACCCCTGTAAAGGTAACGACCGCTGGGTAGCTATCGGCGTTTATACCGATGACGAGTGGCATAAGTTTTGCAATGCGTTAGGTAACCCGGACTGGGCAGCAGAACCCAAATTCAGCACACTCGATGAGCGGATTAAGCACAAAGAAGAATTGGACCAGCAGGTCGGCGCATGGACCAGCCGTTTTACCGCCGAACAGGCAATGGCTATGTTGCAAAGCAGCGGTGTAGCCGCCGGAGTGGTCGCCACCGCCCAGGACTCTGAATCTGACCCGCAGCTAAAAGAGTACGATTTCTTCCGGGAGCTGGATCACCCGTATCTGGGCAAATTGAACTTCTACCATCCGCCGGGCTTCACCCTCTCAGCGACAACGGCTCAATTACACCGTCCGGTATTGCTCGGTGAACACACCGAACAGATTTGCACTGAATTCCTGGGCATGTCCCATGCGGATTTCGACCAGCAGGCTAAAGACGGCGTCTTCGACTAAATTACCGGCAATAAAAAAATGAGTTTACGCGACAAATACGCCTTCGTCGGCGTCGGGGTAACCAAACAGGGTAAAGACCTCGGCAAGAATACTGACGAGCTGGCAGCCGAGGCGATTATTCTGGCGCTGGCAGACGCCGGTATGGCAAGAGAAGAGGTCGACGGCTACATCTTCCAGCAAGGCATCGGTGGCGGCCCTAACGGTCCGACCCCCTTGCTGATGGCCGGTATTCCGGCGACGCTCTGCTGGGAAGTGCAAAGTATGGGCTCCTACGCTATCGCCATGATTACCATGGCTGTCGGTGCGATGGAAGCCGGATTATGTAAAGCCTGCATTCTCCTTCATGCTACCAGCGCCTCCAGCCAGCGGGTGCTGGTCGGCGGAGCACCGGGAGGCATGAACCGGAGTACAACCGGAGCGTACGGTTGGTACGGGCCGGGAGCAACCGCAGCTTGCATGGCACAGCGGTTTATGCATCTGTATGGACTCACCCGGGAACAGATGGGCTCGGTTGCTATTACCCTGAGGGAATACGCCAATAAACGGCCTGAAGCGGTGATGTATGACAGGCCATTGACAATGGCAGACTATTTGAATGCTCGTAAAATTGTTGAACCGCTCTGCCTGTATGATTTCTGTCTGGTGAACGACGGAGCGACCGCCCTGATAATCACCTCCGCTGACCGGGCAAGATCCTGCCGGAAACTGCCGGTCTATGTTATGGGATACGGAGTCGATAATTCCGTCCGGGAAATCAGCGGCTCGCCTAACGCGGTATTTCACTACGATGGCTTTATCACTCAAAAAGCCGGGGATCACGCTTTGAAGATGGCCGGCATTACGATTAAGGACATCAATGTCGGAGAAATTTATGATGCCTTCACCATCTTTCTGCTTTCACAACTGGAGTCCTATGGTATCTGCGGCAAAGGCGAAGCGGGTGCGTTTGCCGCCGCCGGGAATCTAAAACTGGACGGGGCTTTCCCCTGTAATACCTCCGGAACGGAATTGTCCTGGAGTTACCAGATGGGCTTTTCCCATGTCACCGAAGGTATCCGGCAAATGCGGGGCGAAGGTGGCGCCTGCCAGGTGCAGGATGCCGAAATCTGCCTGGTGACCGGGCTGGGCGGAACACCGACTGGCGGAAGTGCCGCTACCTGCTGTATTTTGAGGAGATAAGATTGCCTGAATACCGTAAACAGTTACCCTTGATCACATCTTCGGATCGACCGTATTGGGAGGCGGCTAAAAGGCATACCCTGACCGCTTACCGGTGCTTGAATTGCGGGGCATACTATTCACAGGTAACCCGTTGCACCGCCTGCGCCAAACCGGAGATGAAGTGGGTTGATGTCAGCGGTAAAGGCCGGGTTTTTACTTTTTGTATTTTTCACCAGCTTTACCATCCCGCCTGGAAAGAAGATATTCCTTACAATGTGGCAATTATCCAATTGGCAGAAGGACCTTTCATAACCTCGAATATAGTCGATTGTCAGAATGAAGCTATCTATATCGGAATGCTGGTTGAAGTGGTGTTCGACGATGCAACTGAAGAGGTGACTCTTCCCAAATTCAGGCCGGTAAAATGAACCGGAGGGAGCGATGGTAGAACCGATCACGACACTGGATGAATTCGAAATCGAATATCGGCACGGACTCGGAACATTGATGGATCTGAACCAAGAACGATTCCTGTATGAGACGACGCGGGATAACATCCTGAACTTCGCCGATGCGATCGGAGATAATAACCCGCTGTGGACCAATGAAGAATACGCTCGTCAAAGCCGTTTCGGGGCGATTACTGCCCCCCCGACCTTTATCTACAACTTCAACCACGGCAGCACTCCGGCGAACATCGGTACCGTGAGTCGCCCGGTTCATAACCTTTCTCTGTTATATTCGGGAGCTGAATTAGAATTTTACCAGCCTATCCACCTGGGCGACCGCTTTACAGTCACCGGAACACCGGTGAACGCAGTCCGCAAACCTAGTAAAGCGGTGGGCAGCCTGCTTTTCGTGACCGGCGAAAGTTCTTATGTTAACCAATCCGGTGAACTGGCCGGTATCATCCGCACGACAATCTGTCATTATGAAACACCGTCAGTAAAAACAATCGAATTTGACCGTCAGTTCCGTCCGGAGATTACCGGGAAATCGCCCGACACACTGGCTTTTGACCGGCAAAGGCAGGGCAAACGGAAACGTTACTGGGAAGAAGTATCCATCGGCGAAGAAATAACTCCGCTGGAGAAAGGCATCCTGACTATGACGGAAATATCCCGTTTCGGTATTCTGGTATCACCACAGCCGCGCCGCATACAGTCAAGGCGGGAGGCAGTTGAACTTGAGTTCGAACGCGAAGCTCATCAGAAACGCGCCGGTTTGGAAAATGCCTCCGATTACGGCCCGCAGCGCGTCTGCTGGTTAGGCCAGTTGGTGACAGACTGGATGGGTGATGACGGGACCCTCAAGAAACTTTCCGCTCAGATACGGCACCCCAACATAATTGGCGATGTTAATGTGCTAAAGGGTAGAGTGATCCGGAAATACATTGCAAAAAGCGAACACCTTGTCGATTGCGAGATATGGGTAGAGAACCAGGCCGGCCTGATCACTGCGCCCGGGCAGGCAGTGATCGCTTTACCGTCTCTGCACCACTAGACTATTAGTTTCGATATTACATATTATTATATTTGACATATTGAAAAAGAATACTTACCATTACTTCGTTATCATTCAATACGAGGTGCAGTATCAATATATCGGAGATGTTAGCCCGCAATGCCCGGATGTTTCCCGGGCGAACAGCGCTGGTAGAATTGAAGCCGTCAATCGGACTGCGGAAGGAGATCACCTGGAAAGAACTCGATGAACGGGTAAACCGGGTTGCCAATGTCCTGCTCAGCCGGGGTGTAACGTCGGGCGATAAGGTCATCCATTGGATGATGAACTCGATCGACTGGCTGGTGGTCTATTTCGGTATCATCCGGATAGGAGCCTGGGTAGTACCGCTTAATTTCCGGTTTACCAGCCACGATTTGAAATACTGTGCAGATATCTCAGAGGCCAAAACAATAATCTTTGGCGAAGAGTTCCGGGAGAGAGTATTTGAAGCACAGCCAGAACTAAAATTTGTCCGTGACTATATCTTTACTGGGCAGAATCAGATCACTGGCATGACCAATTTGATCGACCTCATGACGCATGCTTCCCCTATTCCGGTCGAACGGGAACTGGAGGATGAAGAGGAGTGCGGACTATACTTCACATCCGGTACAACCGGAGCTCCGAAACCGATATTGATTACTCAAAAGAACTTGGGCAGCGCCGCAATCTATGAAAATGTCCGGCAATCGGCCAGGGGCGGCGACAATTTTATTATGTTGTCACCGCTGTACCATACCGGGGTTATGATGCACTGGCTGGGTTTTTTGATCGTCGGTGCTCGGGCAGTAGTCTTACCAGAAATATCACCGCGCAATATCTTCGAAGCCATCCATAACGAAAAGGTAACCGTCGCCTTCCTTCTCGTACCCTGGGTTCTGGATATTTTGGGGGCTATGGAACGCAGTGAGCTAAAGAAAGGGGATTATGACTTCAGCCGCTGGCGTCTGGTATATACCGGCGCTCAGCCATGCCCGGTCACCCTCGTCAACAAGTGGCAGGAGATTTTTCCGGAAATCCCTATTCAGAACAGCTATGGACTTAGTGAGTCCACTGGCCCGGGATGTATCTATCTGCCCGCAGAAGACCAGCGGAAGGCGGGAGCTATCGGCAAGTCGGGATTTAACTGGGAAGCTCGCATCGTCAATGAAAAAGGCGAGGATGTATCCCCGGGAGAGGTCGGCGAGTTAATCGTTAAGGGTGATGGGGTAATGAAATGCTATTACAAAAACCCGGAAAAGACCGCCGAGACGATTAAGAACGGCTGGTTATATACCGGGGATTTAGCGCGGAAAGACGATGAGGGCTTCATTTTCCTGGTCGACCGGAAAAAAGATGTGATTATTTACGGCGGTGAAAACATCTATCCGGTAGAAATCGAAAACGTATTGCACGGACACCCTCAAATCTATGATGTTGCCGTTATCGGCATACCGGACTCACGACTCGGGGAAATCGCCGCCGCAGTGATCGAACCTAAACCGGGAGTTACTCTTGTCGAAGCTGAAATTAATGAGTATTGTGAACAAAAGCTTCCCCGATACAAGCGACCGCGCCGGATTTTTTTTGATAAAGTCCCACGCAACGCTACAGGCAAGATCGAAAAACCTGAACTGCGGAAAAAATATGCCGGGTACCGGGAAAGCTTTAAAATATAGGTTCCCGAAAAGGAGGTCCTTTTGAAAGAAATTACTATTACATCTGATGCCCCTGGGGCAAAATTGTTCCTTCTCGGTAATGAAGCGATCGCCCGGGGAGCAATCGAAGCCGGTGTCCAGGTGGTAGCGGCTTACCCGGGAACTCCTTCCAGTGAAATCACCGAAAACCTGGCCAAAGTGGCCAAAGAGTTGGGGATTTACGTCGAATGGTCAACCAACGAGAAAGTGGCATTTGAAATTGCCCTGGCCGCAGCGATATGCGGCGTGCGCGCTCTATGTCCTATGAAGCACGTCGGTGTTAACGTGGCCCACGACCCGCTGATGATCGCTAACCAGATCGAAATGAGCGGCGGATTTGTATTACTGGTTGCCGACGACCCCTGGGCATGGAGCTCCCAGAACGAACAGGACAGCCGTTTTATCGCCGCACAGAGTTACATCCCGGTCCTTGAACCGTCGTCTGTCCAGGAAGCCAAGGATATGATGGCTGACGCCTTCAACCTCTCGGAAAAGTTCAGGCAAATTTTCATGGTCCGTTCCGTCACCCGGATCAGTCACGGTCGGAGTGATGTCGTCCTCGGTACTAAAACACAAGAGCATAGAAAAGGAGTGTTCCAGAAGAACCGGACCCGCCTTATTTATACACCTGCTGAGGCCAGAAGAAACAAACCGCTGATGATCGAACGATTTAAGAGGATAAAGAAAGAGACTGATTCACTGCCCTATAATCAACTGACTCTAAAAGAGAACGCCCGCTTTGGTGTTATCGCTTGTGGCATTTCCTACGCCTATACCAGGGAAGCCCTTAAATGGCTCGATTTGGAAGACAAAGTATCGCTATTAAAAATCGGAACACCATATCCCCTTCCTGAAGAATTGGTAAAACAACTGCTAAAATCAGTCAAAGAAGTACTGGTCGTCGAGGAATTGGAACCGTTTGTGGAAACCCTTGTCAAAGCTCTGGCAAACGAAGCCGGAATCATGGTTAAGATAAAAGGGAAAAACATACTACCGGTCGTCGGTGAACTATCCACCCGGAAAGTAACCGAAGCACTCGCCGAGTTCACTAAAACAAAGTTGATGGTAGATTTCAAGGAGCAGGATAAAATTGCTGAAGAAGCTGCCCCCCTGCTGCCTTCCCGACCTCCGGTATTATGCGCCGGCTGCCCCCACCGGGCATCACACTACGCTATCAAAGTGGCAGCGCGCCGGGTAGCAAAAGAACTGGGAGATAACATCGAACCGGTCCTTCCGGGTGATATCGGTTGTTACGGTATGGGTGTCAACCCGCCGCTGGAAGCTCTGGATACTAGCTTCTGTATGGGAGCCGGTTTTGGAGTGGCCAACGGCCTGGCACATGTTATCGATAATCCCATCATAGCCCACATGGGAGACTCAACCTTTTTCCATTCCGGGATCTCCCCGCTGATCAATGCCGTTTTTAATAAAGCCAGGGCTACCATGATTATTCTGGATAACTCCGCTACCGCTATGACCGGTTTTCAGCCACACCCCGGGACTGGCTTGACGGCGATGGGAGACGCAACCATCCAGTTGAAAGCAGAAGACATCGCCCGGGCTTGCGGAGTCCAGTTTGTTAAAATAATCAACCCCCTCAACTTGACCAAAGCGATCGACACTATTGAAGAGGCGATCCGGTTCGACGGACCGGCGGTGGTGGTTTCCCGAATGCTCTGTGCTATGGAAGACCAGCGGCAAAAGCGGAGGAAGGGTGAAAAAACCGTTCCCTGTTTCGTTGACAGGAATAAATGCAATGCAAAATGCACCGCCTGCGTCAAACTGTTGGGTTGTCCGGCGATAACCAAGGAAGGTCCCTACGCGTTCATCGATGGGACGCGGTGTACCGGTTGTGAACTATGTCTCCAGGTCTGTCCTTATATAGCAATAAGAAAAGAGTAGGAAGATGGTAAAAGAATATAACATTCTGATAACCGGGGTTGGTGGGCAGGGCGTCATCCTGATGTCGGAGTTGCTGGGGAAAACCGCTGTAAGGGAAGGCTTGAAAGTCCGTGGTTCTGAAGCACTGGGAATGGCGGTGCGGGGCGGGCCGGTGGTAAGTATGATCCGTATTGGTGATGATGTCTTCGGGCCCCTCATCCCCACAGGTAAAGCCGATGTCCTCGTAGCCATGGAACCGGCCGAAGGTTTGCGGAATATCAGCTATCTAGCGAAAACGGCCTCGATCATTATCAATACGCAAAAAATTATCCCGCCTGCCGTATCAATCGGGGCTAGCAAATATCCGGACCTCGAGCTAATCGAAGAAAAACTCCGGTCGCACGTCAGCAAGTTGGTCAGTATTGATGCCGATCAGATAGCTCAGGCGTCAGGAAGTATATTAAGCGTTAACGTTGTGATGCTGGGTGGATTGTTCGGTTTCGGCAAGATCCCGATCAAGTTGGCATCGGTCAAGGAAACAATCCAGGACCATTTCCCGGCAAGAACTGCCCCGGCCAATCTCAAAGCCTTCGACCTGGGTTACCAGGCTTGCCGCCAAGCATAGAAAATCAACTTAACTAATTATATTACCCGGTTTTCCCCACCGGGTAATATAATTAGTTTCGACTTGGGGATTGACCCAGCCCCGCGGCCACTGCCCGGCGATCAATCGCGCCACTTCCTCCGCTGGACGCCGGGCTTGTTCGTCCCAGGCCTGGTCGGAATAATGGGCGGAATGCCCGGTAATGATCACGTTCTCCATTTTCAATAAAGGATTATCCATCTTCGCCGGTTCGTAAGCGAGAACGTCCAGTCCGGCTCCGGCGATTTTCCCGTTTATCAAAGCATCGCACAAAGCAGTTTCATCAACGACCGCTCCGCGCGACGTATTAATAAAATATGCCGTTTTCTTCATCAAACTAAATTGGGGCTTCCCGATCATACGCCGGGTAGCCGCAGTAAGCGGCGTATGTACGGAGACATAATCCGATTCCTGCATCAATTGTTCCAGAGACACCTGCTTAACTTTCATACCCTCCATAACCTGAGACGGAATGAACGGATCAAAAGATATTACTTTCAAACCGAATGATTGGGCTTTGGGCACCAATGCCCGGGAGATAGCTCCGAACCCGACCAGTCCGAGTGTCTGGCCGCGAAGCTGGGTTATGCCGCGCCATACTGCCTGCATCTCCCGGCCATGAAAAACACGCCAGCCTCCGGCTTTGATCATTCCGTCCAAGCGAGTGATTTTACGTGCACAATCAAGTACCAGGGCCATAGCGTGGTCGGATACTTCATCAACCGATAGACCGGAGATATTGGCTACGCAAATTCCGGCAGCTGTGGCTCCCGCGATATCGATATTGTCATAGCCAACCTTAGGGGTAACGATCAGCCGGCATTTTGACAGGCGCTCAATCACTTTTAGGGTACACGGTTCCGATCGAGCGATTAAGACATCGGCATCGGCAGCAGCAGCGATCAGTGCATCCTCATCAGGCGCCGGCCATTCGATATACTCTACTCCCAGTTTATCGAAAGCATCCCGGTTTAAATCGATAGGTGGCACACTGGTATAGACAACCTTCAATCTCATAAACTGGTCCCTCCTCACTGATGGAAACGAAACCTTCTAATGCAATCAGAAGAAACTCTCCCCAACTGTCCCACTGCTTTAACCGAGTATACCCTGCACCAGGGTGTCTCGACAAGGTTTTTTTTGAATCTTTCGCAGGGTTATTGACTTATAGATGATGTTTTAATATCCTTGAAACGACCCGACGCCGTCCGGATTAAGCCATTGAAAGAGGGACGATTAATCCGTGTTCCGGGTGAACACGGGTATTGAGATTAATTCACCGAAGAATTGGGAGGTGTCAATGATCCAAAAAGAGAAATTGATAGACACTGTCGGCGCGGCAAACGTCTCTTTTGATGAATTAGTCCTGAATGATTATTCCGGTGACAACAGTTTCGTTAATCGGGTAAGGCCTTTCTGCGTTGTCAAACCGCAGACCACCGAAATTATCAAACAACTTGTACTTTTAGCTTCAGCGACCCGGACCCCACTTGTTCCGATTAGTTCCGGGGCTCCTCATTTTCGGGGTGATACCGTCCCCAGCATCGGCGGAGCAGTCATCCTCGATCTGTCCGACCTTGACAATATTATCCGCGTGGATCGACCGCGTCGCGTCGCTATGATCGAGGCCGGAGTCACCTTCGCGGAACTGATTCCGGCAGTTCAAAAAGAAGGTCTAAGACTGAACATGCCTTTGCTACCCCGCAGCACAAAATCTGTAATCGGTAGTATATTAGAGCGAGAACCAGTAATGATGCCCGCCTATCAATGGGACATCTCCGATCCATTATCCTGCATTGAAGTAATTTTTGGGAACGGAGAGGAATTTCGCACCGGACAGGCGGCTGGGCCGGGTACTGTCGAAGAGCAATGGGCAGCAGGGGCTGTCCAGAAGACACCCTACGGCCCGGGTACAGCTTCATTGCACCGGTTGATCCAGGGTTCTCAGGGAACCATCGGAGTCGTCACCTGGGCATCATTAAGATGCGAGCTACTACCCCTGTTAGAAGAGCCATTCTTGGTAGGTTCCTCTAACCTTGATAAGCTGATCGAATTAGTCCACTGGTTAATTAGATTGAGAATGGTAAATGAGTGTTTCATCGTGAATAAAACCACGCTGGCGACCTTCATGGCGCAACCTGGTGTGACTGATTATCCCGTGATAAAAGATCTACTACCTCCCTGGATTCTATTTTTCAACGTCGCCGGTTATGACTACTACCCGGAAGAAAAGGTGTCCTATCAAATCGGGAATATTACTCAGATAACCCGGAGAACAGGGATTGAAGCAGTAAAGGAGATTGGCGGCATTTCAGCTTATAATCTGTTAAAGACGATTCAACAACCGTCTTCCGATCCCTATTGGAAAATCAGGATGAAGGGCGCATGCCAGGAAATCTTTTTTCTTTCCATTTACGATAAACTGGCGCATCAGATTATAGTCATGAATGAACAAGCCAAACAATTTGATTATCCGCTATCTGATATCGCTGTTTATCTGCAACCAGCAGTACAGGGTACCGCCTGCCACTGTGAATTCATCCTGTCTTACCGTCCCGACAATTCAGCCGAAAAAGAGAAGGTTCGTGATCTAGTGAATGCTGCAACCAAAGCATTGCTCGCCAATGGAGCTTTTTTCTCCAGGCCTTATGGTGAAAATGCCCGTACAATAATCAACCGGGATGCGGCTGGTGTAGCAATGTTAACAAGACTAAAAAAGATTTTCGATCCGAATAATATTATGAACCCCGGAAAGCTCTGTTTTTGACGAAAAACGGCGATATACAAACATGTGAGGAAGTGAATAAATGGCATTAGAAGATTATCGTGGCGATATGGAAATGTGCTGCCGGTGTTCGACTTGTAAGTTTATCCCTATGCAACAGATCGCAGGAGATCAGTATGTCAATGTCTGCCCCAGCATCGCCAGGTATAACTTCCATTCCTATTCCGGTGGGGGCAGGTTGAATATCGCTTTGTCGATGTTAAAAGGCAGTATCAAGTATACTGATCGGCTGCTTGATATCGTGTACAACTGTCAGTTGTGTGGTGCTTGCGGCGTTTCCTGTAACTACGCTATGGACATGGAGGTTATCGAGCCGATTACCGAATTCCGCATGAAATGTATTGCCGATGGCCAGACCAACCCATCCCTCGAAAAATCCTTCGTTCGTTTAAATACTACTGGATCAATGATACCGCAAGCAGGTCAGCGCGGTGAATGGGCTATTGATCTCCACCTTCGTGACGCGAACCGCGAAAAAGTAGATGTCCTCTTTCACGCTGGTTGCCTCACATCTGCGAACAAAGGAATGCACAAACTCGCCGCAGATACCATCAGGATAATACAAAACTCCGGAGTCGATATTGGCTCCTTCGGTGATTCCGAATTATGCTGCGGAGGCCGGGTTTACCAGATGGGATACCGGAAAGCATTTATTGATCAAGCGCAGAAGTTCATGGCTCAAGTCGAAAAAGCTGACATAAAAACCCTTGTTACCGGATGTGCCCACTGTTATCAAGCCTTTAAAGTCCTTTACGATAGATTTCATCTACGAGGTGGTCTTCAAGTACTGCACACCACGGAATACCTTACCCAATTGATCCAGGACGGAACTATCAAGCCAAACAAGCAAATCTACTTAAACGTCACATACCACGACCCCTGTCGCCTTGGGCGACTGGGTGAAGCATGGGTGCATTGGGAAGGCAAGAAAATTCCCGGGCACCGTTTTATGTTCGACCCGCCGAAAACATACCGGAAGGGGACTTTCGGCGTATATGAAGCCCCTCGGCATATCCTGACTAGCATCCCGGGAATAAAACTGACAGAGATGGTCCGCATTAAGGAATATGCCTGGTGCTGCGGTGCGGGTGGCGGCGTTCTTGAATCGAATCCTGAATTTGCTGCCTGGACCGCCCGCGAGAGAATCGATGAAGCCCGGTCTACAGGTGCTGAGGCGTTGGTGACATCTTGCCCGTGGTGCGAAATGACGTTCAAGCAGGAACTTACCCGTAGTAAACTGGATTTCAAGGTTTATGATGTTATCGAAATCCTGGCCAGTGCACTTTAATTAAGGAGGGTTGCGTCATGGCTATAAGTAGCGATGTTTACAGGGCCTTTGAAGACGTTGTTGGTCCAGAGAATATCTGTAACGACCCGGCGATCATGCCGTCTTATTTTTCAACCGATTTTGCTGCGGTTACCCTCCCCCAGAACACTCAGGAAGTGCAGGCGATCGTCCGGCTATGCAACAAATTCAAACTCCGCTTCCGGCCGATCTGCACCGGATGGACCGGAGGATTCGCCCCGAATACGGTCTTACTGGATTTGCGCAGAATGAACCGTATCATTGAAATCAATGAAAAGAACATGTACGCTGTCGTCGAACCTTATGTTATCTCTGCTCAACTGCAGGCGGAATCAATGAAACGAGGCCTGAATGTCAACCTGAAAGGAGCGGGTGCCAATTGCTCGGCAATGTTGAGGGGTCACGGTCATATGGATCAGACTACCAGTGGTGACGACCGCAACCATCTGGCAGTTGAATGGGTTACCCCGGAGGGAGAAATCCTCAGGATAGGTTCTCTAGGCTCTTCCGATGCATGGTTCTGTGGAGACGGCCCCGGTCCTTCATTAAGATGCCTGATCAACAGTGCTGTTCCCCCCGGGACCACTCCGGGCGTATTTACCAAATGTGCCACCAAATTATATCACTGGCCTGGCCCGCCTAATTTCCCGATCCAGGGAATCTCGCCGCGTTACACTTTAAGCCGAATACCGGATAATTTTATGTTACGCTACTTCAGCTTCTCCACACCGGAAAAAATGTATGAAGCGGAGATAAAAATCGGGGAGAGCGAAATCGCTTTTGAATTGATGTGTTTTAATATGTCAATGGTCGCGGCAAATATCACAACCAGTAATGAGGAAGAGGCCGAAGTATTCCAACGATTGAGCAATGAAGTCATTGGTTACGGTTTTATGGTCATCATCGCCGGTAATTCACCGGAAGATTTTCATTACAAGAAAAAAGTATTACAAACGATCATCTCCGAAACAGGTGGGAAATCTTTGGAAGCAGTGGAGAAAGACCCGGAGATCGAAGGGATCCTACTATGCCAGTGTATCAGGGTCAGTGCTTCGATCCGGGAGACCTTTCGGGCTGGAGGTGTGTTTAACTCGATACCGATCATGGGACAGCGAGACTTGACCTTGCGCTGGTCGATCGGTGCCGGTACTGCCAAGGAACCTATGATTAACCAAGGACTGATCGTCAACGACGGCGGCATGCCTTTCGGATGGGGTGTCGAAAACGGGCATCTCGGTAAAACTGAGATTTTTTGCCGGTACGATCGCTTGAATCCAGAAGCAGTGAGAGCGGTTGATAGTTGGCGGAAAGAACAGACGGAAAGGGCATTAAACGGCCGTTTCTTTGCTTCTGGCCCTGCTGAACAGACTGGACCGCTCATGTCCAATTACCATGTGTGGTGGAAGCAAATCCAATCCGCCATTGACCCTAATGGAGTTGCTTCAGAGAGCGGAGCCCTTGTATAAGGTTCTACTAATATTTGACTGTTAAAACAGAAACAACGGGGGTATTAAATGGCTGGTATTCTGGAAGGGATTAAGATTATTTCCATGGGACAAATCGTGGCCATACCATCAGCGAGCTCGACAATGGCTGATTGGGGTGCCGATGTCATCAAACTGGAGCCCCTGACTGGAGAAATGCACCGCAACATGAAGACTAATCAGGGCGTTGATATGTCCGGATCAATTAATTGGATCATGCAAGTACTGAACCGCAACAGCCGTAGTCTGGCAATCGACCTTAAACAAGAAGAGGGAAAAGCTGCTATTTACAAACTCATCAAGAACGCTGATATCTTTATGTGTAATTACGAGCGAAACTCCGTAAAGAAGCTTGGGCTTGACTATGCTACCTTAAGCCGGATCAACCCTCGTCTAATCTATGGATTTGTAAGTGGTTTCGGTCCGGTCGGCCCGGATAAAGACGAGCGGGGATATGACTTCACCGCCGGTTGGGCCCGTGCTGGTCTCATGTATATGATTGGCGAACCGGGAACACCACCCCCGCCGCAACGCGCCGGACTGATCGACAGTGCCGCCGGGGCGCATCTGGTAGCTGGAATTTGTGCCGCGTTACTGGAAAGAGAGAAAACCGGACAGGGTAAAGAAGTAGAAGTAACCCTTTATCATACGGGGGCATGGTCCATTGCGATGGATACACAGATGGCGGCAGGAGGTAAACAACTCGTAAAACACGACCGCACTCGACCCCAGAACCCGATCTGGAATAGCTATCGGACCAAGGATAACCGCTGGTTCTGGCTCGCGATGCTGCAACCCGACCCTGCCTGGCCGGGCTTCTGCCAGGCGATCGGGAAGCCGGAACTGGAAAATGACCCCAGATTTAATAGCATTGACGCCCGGGCTGGGCATTCACCCGAACTGGTACGGATTATCGAAGACGCCCTGGCAACTAAAACTATGGCGGAATGGGAGCAAGTTTTCCGTACCTATAATTGTATTTACGGGAAAGTCCAGACACCCGCTGAAATCTCAACTGATCCCCAGGCTGTCGCAGCGGGTTTTTTCACCGAGGTGGAATACCAGCAAAAAAAGATAAAAATTCTCACCAGCCCGGTGCTTTTCGACGGCAAGGTCGCACCGATCAAATTACCCGCTCCGGAACTGGGCCAGCATAATGAAGAGATTTTACTTGAACTTGGTTATACCTGGGAGGAAATCGGTGAACTAAAAAATAAAGGGGTCATTTTATAAAACGCGTCGCTTTTTTCCGATCAAACAACAGCCTTCAACTTCTCCAGTTCTCCGATGATATCGCTTAAAGCCAGGTGGTGCAACCTGGCTTTTGTGGGAAAACCGGTGACGACATCCCAACCGCGCTGCTGGTAGTACTCGCTTTTCATTGTTTCAAATTTATCGCGCTCGAGAACCTGACCGATTCGTGATACCAAGACTCCATCCGGGCCTGGCATGATACCGTCCGGATTAAAAAAAACGTCGCCCTTGCGTAACGCCTCGGTAAAAAAGTATTCCAGAATGCAATCGCTATTTCTTCCGCCCCAACCTTGCCGTAACTGGATAGCCCGCTGTAGATTGAAAATCCGCTCACCAGCAACTAACAATTCATCGGCACTGGTGGCTCTACCGGTTACCGCCGTAAAAAGTCGACTTTCAAGTGACGGATCCCCAACATGACCGGACGGATCGCCGGGAGCGGTGACCTGCATTGGCCAGTGGACATCACAGAGGACTAGGCTTTCCTGGGCACAAGACCGGTCCTGGACTGTCTTGGCAGCCAGTGCCTTCCCGTTATAAGTCGAAAAATCGACGGCTGATCGCCCCCCCCAAAACCGCTCGGCAATCACTCGCAGGTCATCGGTGGAGAGAAAGGCATTTTTATCACCACGCGCCCAACTGCTCCAGGAGATCAGCGTATTACCGCTTATACCGTGAAGTTGCGTGATCGGTTTACGCGGTTCGGTGGCAAGCAGCAGGGCAGTAGTTAGAATAAGGCGGGGATCGTAATCGCGATTTTCGTTAGTTCGGGCAGCGATAAATTTATCCGTTAGAGAAACGGCTTTTGCACCCAGAGATCGGGCTGCCTCCAGAGTGCCCTGTGCCAGGACATCACCAAAATCCTGCCGCAACGCAATCTTCCGGGTCAGCGTCTCGATAAATTCAACACTACCAGCTTGATACAGCGGTAATCCGGATTGCGATTCTGTCAACAAGCCGTTTCGATAGCATTCGATCAACCAGGCAATAAGTGGTGCCATCACCGCTGTATCCAAGCCGTACCCGTCACATAATCGGGTCGCCAGCAGGGGAACATCGTTGCGCTTCCCGTAATACTGCATCGCCGGTAGTGAATAGACCCCGGTCGCCTGGCAAAACGCTTTATAACGGCGATTCTTCTCCGCCTGATAGCTCTGCCGGCTGCATCCGACACCGCAACCGTAGCAATTTTCCCGTTGGGTAACACCCGGAACCGCCCAGGGCGAAGGCGCGTTGAAAGTCGCCGCTCGGGTCTTTTTTACGGACTGGACAATTTCATTCAGCGTTTCCGGATCAGACGCTCTCGGCTTGATATTTCCGTTTACGGCGATGGCTTTCAATTTCTTCGACCCCATAACGGCACCCACACCACCGGACACAGAAGCGCCTCCATCCGCTAAGGCAGTCGCAAAAACTACCCTGTTTTCACCAGCAGGACCGATGCTGATGGTAGATGTCCTGTTACCGACAAGTGCTTTCACCTGGTCTGCGGTATCGAACGTTGCCAGTCCCCAAAAAGAAGAGGCATCCTTGATTTCCATCCGGTCTTCGTGAACACTAAGATAAACTGGTTGTTCCGCCTTCCCGCTTACTACCAGGGCATCGTAACCCGCCGATTTCAGGGCAGCGCCCCACCCCCCTCCGAGATTACCATAAGAATACATTCCCGGTTGTTGTGTCGCCGTTACACCGCAGACAACCCAGCGACAGCCTGCCAGACCGAAGAAGCCGGTTACCGGTCCGGTAGCATAGATCAGACAATTTTGAGGTTCGAAGGCGTCCGTCTTGCCGGAGGTAAGATCCCAGAAAAGTTTCGTCGCTATTCCTCTCCCGCCTATGAAGCGAGTTAGATAATCTGCAGTAGGAAGACGAGAAGATTTTCCGGTAGACAGGTCTACATGGAGGATCTCTCCGGCATAACCGCAATTTCCGTTCTTAGTCATCAACCCTCCGCTTGTACGAGGTATGACCTTTCTAACCCATGGAAGCTGCTAATACTCTTAAAGCTCTTAAAGTTACCCATTTATTAGGTTGTTTTTTCGGGCCAAAGTCCACCCAGGTCTTTCCGGTGTAGTCGTAATCCAGCATCCACCGGCCGTCTGGATTCTGTTTTTGCTGTATTACCTCCATAGTATGAGTTAAACGGGGGTCCCGGGCATACCCTAGTCCTGCTAATGCTTCGCCGATCTGAAGAATATCAGTGACGTAAAAGACCGGAAACCCAAATCTCCACCAGTTGCCGCTCGGCTTTCCGGCATAGCCGCTGGGATAGTCCGCTTCAGCCGGATCTTTACTGAAAAGGAAATCTATGCCGGCTTTGATTGCCCTGTCAATTACCGGTGTCCGCTTCATAACGGGTAACCTGGCAAATGCCAGCATCACTTTAGCGGCACCCCAGGCACAGGGTAATTTATTATTCGCCCCGCACGCAAAGTTCGGACCGCACTTCCCGGCATAATAACGCAAAGAGGTCCCTCTATCATTCATGGAAGCGATCCCTTCCCCAGTTACCGTTCGCGCCATCCATTCAAAGGCTTTATCCAACCGCGTATCCTGGTAACCGAGATCAAGTAGCGCAGCACAAAGATTCCCTTGTAAACAATCAGCGGTACCGGAAGCCGTACCACTGGCTGATAACTGGCCATCTTTCACAAAAGTATGGTCGAGGACATATTTACAGGCAGTTGCGACACGAGGTTCCGCTTTTATATGTGCACCAAGTTGGCCCAGTAAAATAATCGACCAAACCGTAGAAGTGTATTTGGGATTGTAACCCGGGCCGGGTACTTGCCAGTATCCCTTCGGATGCATCTTAGCCAGCACTTCCGCTATCGGGCCGTCCCGGTGAGCTCGGATCATGACCTCCGTCAACTGACTGTCGTTGACCTTCATCAAATCACGCATCGTCAGGTACCGGACGCCAATATCGGCGGGTTCAAGTAACCATTCAATTGTTGCGCGAGAAATTGTATTCAATCTGTCCCTTACTGAATCCTCTTCATTTCCCACTGGTTCCGCCGTAATATTATCCCGCCTCCGGATTCTTAGACTGCCTGCTTCGCTTCATCCCATAGTTTGTTCTGTTCTGCGAAAGACATCGCGTTGAAATTTTGACCGCGCTCGCGGCATATTTTCTCCATATGAGTAAACCGGACGAAGAAACGGGTATTCGCTTCTCTTAAAGCAGTCTCGGAATCAATACCCAGACGTCGGGCAAAATTTACCAGCGTGAAAAGTAAATCACCGAATTCTGCCGCGCGTTCCGTACCGGAGGTAGCTTGTTGAAATTCGCGGACTTCTTCCCCCATTTTCTCCACGACACCTTCTATATCCTTCCAGTCGAAGCCCACCTCGGCTACCCTGCGCTGTATCTCCTTGGCATATGCCAGAGCCGGCATTTGTTTCGGAACGCTATCCAACATGGAAGTATCAGCCGGGCGTTCTCGCTTTTTTAGTTCCTCCCAGTTGTGGACTACATCATCGGCATTGCGTACCTTCGTTTCTCCAAAAACATGAGGGTGCCGGTATACCAGTTTATTATTTATCGCCATGATGACATCGGCAATCTCGAATTCTTTGGCTTCACGGGCTATCTGGGCATGGAGCATGATTTGTAACAGTAGATCGCCCAGCTCCTGGCATATTTTTTCAGTATTCTCCTCATCCAGGGCGGCAAGGATTTCATAACACTCTTCAAGCAGGTATTCTCGCAGCGAGGCATGTGTTTGTTGCCGGTCCCAGGGGCACCCGTCAGTTGCCCGCAAACTGGCGATGATTTCAACCAGCGATTCAAACCTGCTTAAATCCCGGGGAACATCATGTGGACTCACTGTGCACCTCGTTGAAAACGATCATACATTTCTTTGTCCGGTCGTTTTTTCAGGATGACCTTCACTGCAAAGAATCATCAATTGGGCAGTAGAGACCCGATCAGACCGCGCTGGCCCCGGATAAATTCCACCGCCGGCATCGCTCTTTTCCCCTCTAATTGTACCTGATGCACTTCAAGAACCCCTTCGCCAGTAATCACACCGAATCCGTCATTCCTATCCCGCAAGGCAATCACCGAACCGATCGGCCCTGGTCCGGGTTCTGCAATGTAGTTTGTATCTATTATCTTAAGTTGTTTCCCACGCCAAGTAGTATAAGCTCCCGGCCAGGGATATAATGCCCGCACGCGGCGCCACAAATTATTCGCCGGTAATCGCCAGTCAATCACCCCGTCTTCCTTAGTCAACTTCTGGCAATATGTTGCCTGAGAATGATCCTGAGGCTGAGGTTTGATTTGCTGCGCGATCCATCGAGGTATTACTTCTAGAAGCATGCGGGCTCCGATCAGAGCAAGCTTATCGGTCAGGGATGCTGTGGTGTCCGAGGAAAGAACCGGTATCTGGGCTTGTGACAATATCGGCCCGGTATCAGTACCCGCATCGAGAAGCATAATACTGACACCTGAAAACTCGTCGCCGGCCAGGATGGCCGCCGGTACCGGCGAAACGCCCCGGTATCTAGGCAACAGCGAAGGGTGGATATTCAGACAGCCAAAGCGCGGAATTGCCAGTACTTCAGGGGGTAGTATCTGTCCGTAAGCCGCTACAACAATAAGATCCAGTTGCAATATTGATAGTTCTTTAACCGTATCGGGTGTATTAAATGAAATTGGTTGTATTACCGGTAAGTTTAATCTCCTGGCGCAATTTTTTATCGGGGATGCCGTCGTAACCTGCCCTCTGCCTGTTGCCTTATCTCTCCGGGTGTACACCGCTTTTACCCGATAATCGCTGGCAACAAGGTACTCCAGCGCCGGGATAGCGAACTCGGGGGTACCCATAAAGACGATTTTCCATTCTGTCATCGCAACCGTAATTGTAACATTAGAAAATCAATATTACTAATCTATTATCTCTATGCTCTATCATTGACGTCTGCCAACGAAATATTAAGTAAAAAGAAGAGCGCGATAGACTTCGTAAGGTAGGACAGCACCTCGCGTTGTCCCTAAACTCAAACTAAAAAGCTTGCCAACGGTTTTGGGTGAGGATTATTCTTTTTCAAGTTTCACTGGTTCTCTCAATTTTTCCGACGCCCATAGATTTTGTCGCTGTGGGTATTTTTTCCGGGGAGGGCAGCACTTGAACAATAACCATTCGCCGCAGACCATCTGGGTGGCTGCGTTAGGCGAGTTACAGATACAGGTCAATAAACAGAATTTTGATACCTGGTTAAAGAAAACCACCGGACTGGAATATAAAAACAACGAATTCACTATTGGCGTACCGAACACCTTCGTCGCCGAATATCTGAACCGGAATCAGCGATCGCTCGTAGAAAAGGTCCTGGCAGGTATTCTAAAGGAAGAAGTCAAGGTCAGTGTTCGAGTGATGCAGGACGAGGTGCAATCTACATCTAGATCTGGCCTGAATAGATCGGTAGTTGCCCCACAGGCATCTCTACCACTATTCAATCCGCGCTATACCTTCGATAATTTTGTTACCGGGCAATGCAACCAGTTTGCCTACGCTGCCGCTATGGCGGTAGCCAACAACCCCGGCCAGGACTATAATCCGCTTTTCCTGTACGGTGGAGCAGGTTTGGGTAAAACCCACCTTTTACAGGCGATTGGGCATAACGGCGTAGCCAATAACCTGAAAGTGCTGTGCGTAAGTGCTGAACAATATACTAACGAACTGATGTCCGCCATTCAAGAACACCAGACCCGGGAATTATTCCTGAAATACCGCAGTATCGACATGCTGTTGGTAGACGATGTCCAATTTTTTAATGGCAAGCAGAAAACCGGGGAGAATTTTTTTCATACCTTCGATGAGTTACACAATGCAGGCAAACAGATTGTGATTACCAGTGACCGGCTTCCAAAATCGATGCCATTGCTCCCGGAACGGTTGCGTTCACGGTTCGAGTGGGGGCTCGTGACTGAGGTCCAACCACCGAATTATGAAACACGGTTAGCTATCCTCCAGGAAAAAACAAAACAGGACCGCATCAACCTCTCGCAGGAGGTTCTGGAATTTCTTGCCAGCCAGATTCAACAGAATATCCGGGTACTTGAAGGTTCCCTGAACCGTGTGATTGCTTATGCCCGGCTCATTCAGGCAATTGTCACTCCGCAAATAGCGGCCCAGGCCATCAAAGACATCGCCGGTAATGAGCCAGCCCGGCCTCTACTCACTGCTGCCGGTATCATAGACACGGTAGCCCGGTCGTTCCAGATTGAATCGTCTGATTTGGTCGGCCAAAAGAGGGACAAAGAGACCACTACCGCCCGTCGGGTCGCCATGTACATGCTCCGGCAACATACCAATTTTTCACTAAATCAGGTGGGCAAGGAGTTAGGCGGGCGCGACGCGGCATCTGTGACCACCTCTTGTAAAAAGGTGGCTTCCGATCTCGAATCAAACCCTTTTCTCAGACGTAAGATTCTCGATATCCAACAAAGCCTTGGTTCGCGGTAGACGGCGATACGCCTTTACACCCGTTCAAGTTGTTTTCTTTTTGCCTCGTTATTGTGATAATTTTGTGATTTCTGCTTTTTTCTCGATAATATAATAACCTTACTGACCTGGAACGGATGTTTGTTCCAAACTCGAGTAGACTCCTGTTATACTTATTATGAATATTAGATGACTATATACTTAACTATATAAAATTTAATTGATGAATAATCATCTTTGTTAGGACGCTGTGTACGATAAAGCTGGGATACGGGTAAAAGGTGGTAATGGCGGCGATGGCGCCATTACATTTCGTAGGGAGAAGTTTGTTCCCTTTGGGGGACCAAGCGGTGGTAATGGCGGCGATGGCGGTAACGTAGTGTTATTGGTTGACCAGGGTGTATCCAGTTTGAGGCTGTTTAAGAAAAATCAGATCTACCGGGCAAATAACGGCAGTAATGGTCAAAGTCAGAATAAAAAAGGCAGGCAGGGTGCTGATCTGGTGTTGTCGGTACCGGTAGGGACGATGGTTTGGAAAGAATCGGGAACAGGAGAGCGCATCTTGATTGCCGATCTGAAAGAGCCTGAACAAAAAGCGGTCATTGCCCGGGGGGGGCGTGGTGGTTGGGGCAATGCCCATTTCGCCACATCGACTAATCAAACGCCGGTCATTGCTGAAAAAGGTGAAACCGGAGAAGATACATCCGTGGATCTCGAACTGAGGCTGATTGCCGATGTCGGGATTATCGGTTTCCCCAATGTCGGGAAATCATCTCTGCTGGCAGCCGCATCAAAAGCGAAACCTAAAGTGGCAAACTATCCCTTTACCACGCTGGAACCGGTACTGGGAGTGGTGGAAATCGGTGCCCACAACTTCGTTGTGGCGGAAATACCGGGGCTTATCGAAGGTGCTCATGCTGGACGTGGTCTGGGATTTGATTTTTTGCGCCACGCCCTCCGTACTCGGGTGTTGATCCATTTGATCGACGGCACCAGCGCTTCACCGATGGATGATCTGGTACGAGTGAATACGGAATTACGGTTATTCGATGGTGGGTTAGCTGGCAAACCCCAGATCATTGCTGTAAATAAAATTGACCTGCCGGAAGTGCAGGCGAAAGTCCGGGAAATACGCGGTGCTTTCAATCAGGACGTTTTGCCCGTGTTTTTTATCTCTGCCGTAACCGGGGAAGGAGTACCGGCTTTGATGCAGGAAGCATATCATACGCTACGCCAGGTATCACTTTTGACCGCAGAGAAGGAACTGGAGCCGGAGAAGATTTTCCGTCCGGTTCCCGAACCAAATTCTCCTGTAGCAACAGATGGCAGTATTTTTGTTGTCAATTCAAAAGAGATAGAACGTGTCGTTACCAGAGTCGATTTACGGGATGCCGAAGTTATGTGGCAACTGCGTGGACTGCTGGACAAAATGGGTATCAGTAGAGACCTGGAGAAAGCCGGTATCCAGGCTGGTGATACAATTCGTTGCGGACCGGTGCATTGGCAATGGTAAGATTGGGGGTGATGGGCGGGACTTTCGATCCGGTGCACAACGGACACCTCGCCATTGCCGTAGAAACAAGACGCAGATTAGAACTGGACTACGTATTGTTCGTCCCGGCTGGCCAACCATGGTTGAAGTCCGAGTTACCGGTTTCCACAGCCGAATACCGGTATGAGATGGTCTGCCTGGCAATCCAGCCATATCCCGGACTCCGAGTTTCACGAATTGAAATTGATCGGCCGGGTCCAAGTTACACCGTGGATACTTTAACGCAGGTAAGGTCTGAACTTGGTGAAAGCCGGCTTTTTTTCATAATCGGCTGGGACTGCCTGCCGCAGTTACCCCAATGGTATAAAATTACAAAGCTGATCGAACTTTGTGAAATCGCCGCCGTACCCCGGCCTGGATATAGCTTCCCGGACTTGGAAAATCTGGGTAAAGAAATCCCGGGTATTGAGCGGCGGATAGTTTTACTGGATTCGCCGAAGATCGATATTTCAGCTACTGAAATCAGGTCGTTGGTATCCCGAGGATGGCCAATAACTGGTCTGGTACCGGAAGCAGTTCAGGATTACATTGTTGAAAAAAAACTATACCGGAATTGATGCAGGAAGTCCGCTGTCCCGAAGATTAATTTAACTTCACATCTTTTAAAGCCGGTGGTATAATTAATTGTGTGTAAGCGATTCCACCCGGTCACAACGGTCGCGAATATGCCGTTATGCAAATCGATAGCTATCCTGCCGTATTACCTTTTTAAGGATCCCGCATATGAGTGACGCTCAAGAAGTATCCAGAAATAATGATTATAACGCTCATGATATCCAGGTTCTTGGTGGCCTCGAAGCTGTAAGACGGCGCCCGGGAATGTATATTGGCAGTACGGATCAGCGCGGCTTGCAGCACCTGGTCCATGAGATCATTTATAATAGTGTTGATGAGGCAATGGCAGGCTGCTGCACGACCATTATCGTCACACTGATGAATGATAATTACATCCGCGTGGAAGACAACGGCAGCGGTATCCCGGTCGACACCCATCCGGTCACCGGAAAGTCGGCACTGGAAACGGTAATGACCACCCTCCACGCCGGTGCTAAATTCGGTGGCAAACACTACCAGGTTAGTGGTGGCTTGCATGGTGTCGGAGCTTCGGCAGTCAATGCCCTTTCATCGTGGCTTAGAGTTGATGTCAAACGAAACGGGAAGATTTACCGCCAGGAATATAAAAGAGGTATCCCGCAATCGGACGTACAGGTCGTCGGTGATGCCCGTGACATCAATGATACCGGTACAATTACCACTTTTTTGGCGGATCAGGTCATATTTGGCGATGCCCGGTATGATTCAGAAGCCTTGTTACAGCGGTTGCGCGAGATCGCTTACCTGAATAAAAATCTGGAGATCGTTCTCCAAGATGAAAATAAAGACACCACCCACACTTTTTACTTCGAGGGTGGCATTGTCAGTTTCGTCCGGCATTTAAACCGGAACCGGATCGTTCAGCACCGCAACCCGATTTATGTTACAGACATCGTTAATTCGGTCACTGTTGAGTTGGCATTACAGTATAACGACGGTTTTGGCGAATCAGTACATCCTTTTGCCAACTGCGTGAACACTCCCGATGGCGGTACGCATTTAACCGGTTTTCGGACCGCTCTGACGCGGGTGCTCAATTCCTACGCTCAAAAAAATAAACTACTCAAGGAAGAAGATCCCAACCTGACTGGTGACGATGTCCGGGAAGGCTTGACTGCTATTCTCAGTGTCCGTCTTCCGGAGCCGCAATTTGAAGGTCAGACTAAAGCTAAATTGGGAAATCCGGAAATCAAGGGTATTGTCGAAAGCACTGTCGATGAAGGCCTCTCTCTGTATTTCGAGGAACATCCGGACGATTTGAAACGGGTCGTCGAAAAAAGCCTGCTTGCCGCCCGGGCGAGGGAAGCTGCCCGTAAGGCACGTGATTTAATCATCAAGAAAAACTCGCTATTTTCCGGGACCCTGCCGGGGAAACTGGCCGACTGTTCGGATCGAGATCCATCCCACTGTGAATTGTACCTGGTAGAAGGTGACTCTGCAGGTGGCTCCGCCAAGCAGGGACGGGATCGCGGCTTTCAAGCGATTCTACCGCTGCGGGGAAAAATTCTGAATGTAGAGAAAGCACCTTCGGATAAAATGCTTTCCCATGAGGAAATCAGAGCGATTATTACTGTCCTGGGTGCTGGTATCGATGCTGATTTCGATATCTCGAAGTTACGGTATCATACCGTTGTTCTAATGACTGATGCCGATGTAGACGGCGCCCATATCCGGACCCTGTTGTTGACCTTTTTCTTCCGTCATATGACCGAACTGATCAATCTGGGGCATCTTTTTATCGCTCAACCACCGTTATACCGGGCTGTTAAAGGAAAAAGTGAAAAGTGGCTATATAGCGAAAAAGAACTGGCCAGTATTGCTTTTGACGATCTCGATGTGCATACCAGCGATGGAACGGTCAAGTTCAGTGGCGCTGATCTGTCCGAGATGTTGAACCAGTTGAATGATGTTGAGGAAGGCATGAAAACACTTTATCAAAAAGGGTTTACCCGGGATATTGTGGTCGTGTTACTGCAAAACGATACTATGCACCGCCTGAAATATCCCACTGCGCAGGAAATGGCTGGAGTGAGTAATTGGTTCGCGCATTTGCCCGGAATCACTGCAGAAAGTCATTTCAACCCGGATAGGCAGGAATACCGGATTGAAATCCGGACCGCTGACAAGAAGCTCATCGTCGACCGTGTATTATTTGAAGATCCGGTCATTGCCAAAAGTTTTCGCATTTATCCGATGGTACGGTTTCTGGATGGCAAAAAGCGTTATACCGTATTGAAAAACAAGAAAGAAACGGCCAAAGATTTACCCTGGGATGAACTGGCCGCAGTACTAAAAAAAGCCTCGGACAACACCGGACTTGCAGTACAGCGTTATAAGGGTCTTGGCGAAATGAGTGCCGAACAACTCTGGGCGACAACCATGAACCCTGAAACCCGCACATTGCTCGAGGTTACTATCGAAGATGCCGCACGAGCAGATCAGCTTTTCAATATGTTGACGGGTGAGGAAGTCCCACCACGCAAAGCCTATATCCAGGCCCATGCCAAGAGCGTAAAAAACCTGGATATCTAGGTTTAAGCAAGTCCTGTTCATCTATGGTAATCGGGGCTATCATGTTCGGTTGAGTCTGTCATTGATAGTTGACCCCTTTTTGAAGTCCGCGGCTGTCGGTGAAAAACAGCAAAGACCTGAAGTCACAGCGTTCTTAGAAGAGTAAAAAAAGTCAACCCTCATTATCCATCCGGTAGCCGTAGGCCGGCATCTTCCGGTCATGGATGTATACCTCCCGCCCCTCCACCGCTACCGCCCCCGTTGCGATCAATCCCACCCCGAAAGGATAGATCTCCCAATCGCCCGCTACTTTTAATGCTCCCTGCACTGTTTCCCCGATCATTTTCATCAGTGCCCGGTCTTCGTCTCCGGCCTTCTCCATGAACTCTGTGAAAGTCATACCGGAGAAAGCCTTTATTTTCTCCAGGCCGGCCAATAGCCCCTTCGTCTCCTCGGCTTTAGCCGCTGTCAACGCGGTAGCGATCTCCAATGGCCGCGACTGTACCAGAACCGGGCCTTCGTCCATGCTCTTATCGACGAAAAAGAGGGTTGAACGGACTGCTTCGTCACCGGCCAGGATGGCTTTGGCGGTAGCGATCCATCCCAACCCTGCGTAGCCTTTGGTCGTATCTCCCGGGTGGACATTGAGGATTTTCATCCAGTAACGGTCAACCAGCCAGTCGGTGGTCAGTAGATCATATCCGGCCAGGCATATCAGGTCGGGTGGCTGTTGCAACCGCTCTTCTATTAAACGTGATACTTCCCGGTCATACGCCTCCCTTTCTGGGCAATTGCGGGGCACTTTGCCCGGTCCGAACTGTCGCCGGACATCACGGAGATAAGGTACATGACTGAATTCGATCACTTCGTGACGGTTCTGTCGGGCAATCTCAACCCCGCGGCACCCCGGCCGGTTGGTGAATACAACATAATCGTGATCGGGGTTCTTCAGGGCGATTTGGTGGTAGTTGGTGCCCGAACCGGAAACGAAACAGGCGATTTTCAGTCGCAGTCCTGATTGCGCCGGATTATATACTGATTGTTTCATGCTTTCATCTTACCGGAACCAGGTCTCGATTGGCCAGTTATTTAGAGGCGGTGCGACGATGATGAATGTCGCTGCGTGTACCAAAAAGAAGAGAATAACAAAAGAGATCGCCAGCCATTGCAGTTTGCTTTTCCGC
>JBBITI010000029.1:0-34354 GCA_037440885.1 Dehalococcoidales bacterium
CCACGCAAACAATCGCCAAAATTTCTCTGGCCGCCCCAGGTCCACGATGACACAAACCATCGCCCCGGCAAATATCAGCAAACCCATCAACACGGCAATTCGACCGATCGGTTTGTACTCTTCACGCCGCAGCACATAGCATAATGCAGATACCACTATCGCACCGGCGCTGAGACCAACAAAGAAAAAGTCGAGTGTAATTAGCTGGCCCCATGGAATTGTATTGCTCGTTCCCCACACTTGCTGACCGTAAAAGTACGCCACCAGGAAACTGACAAACATTACGATTACCAGAGCTCCTAGAGTATAGACGAGCCATTTATAGCCGCGTGACTTGCCTTCAACTGGTGCGTAAGTCAGGTCCAACGATAACTCCCTTTTTTCTCTTTGCGCTATCCAGAGATTGCCATCAGATTAATCTATTTCTAGTTTAATTCGTTCCTTCTTCAGCCCCATAAAGATCAATCATACAGAGATCGTAAATATCCCTTAACCCTGTTCCAGGTAATAAACTTTGGGATGAGTACTGTACTCCTCTCTGAGTCTAAAACTACCTCGTACTGCCAGTAAACGCGATACTTCACTGTTTGGATCATCTATATCGCCGAATACTCTGGCTTTCGTCGGGCACTGCTCGACACAAGCTGGTACCACATCAACACCAACCACTTTCCCTTCCTTTATTGCCTTGTCAATTCGGTGAAAGCAAAAAATACACTTTTCCACCACACCCCGTGTCCGCTGTGGAAAAGGCCACATCCCCATCGATACCCTGTCGGGAGCAATTTCTGGTCTGTGATATTCTTCCCATCGTTGACTTTTAAAATTAAAATTTCGTACTCCGTATGGACAGGCCACGATACAATAACGGCAACCGATACAACGCCGGAAGTCCTGGACTGTTATCCCGTCCGTCCGTTTGTAAGTCGCCTTCGCCGGACAAACCGTTACGCAAGGAGCATCTTCGCAATGTTGACACGGTATAGGAATAAAAACTGCTTTCCCTGTAGGATATTCGCCTCTACTGATTGCAATCACACGGTTCCAGTAGATTTCGCGATGCCGTTTTTGCTCATCCGGCGAACCGTGAGGAACGTTGTTCTCTTCCTTGCATGCTATTGTGCATGCCTGGCATCCTACACATCTGTCCAGGTCGATTACCATTCCCCAGCTAGGCACTGCGTACTCCCGTTTACCTTCACCATTTTCTAAATTTTGAATATCTATTTTTCTTTTTCTAATCTCGCTCGGATCTATGCGCGGTATACTTTTACCCGGGTGTTATAGAGGGCTGACTGACCACTCAATTGGTCATAACTCAGTCCGGTTATCGCATTCGGGTTAATTCCGATACCTTTCTGCCACTTTCCAGGAGCAAAATGACCCTGGCCACGAGCTATCGCAACAATCTTCGGGTGTAGCCATGCCGTTACTCTGGCTTTCATTTTCAAACGACCAAACTGTGATTCTACCCAGACTTCATCGCCGTCATTAACATGCAATTGGTGGGCAGTCTCCGCGTTGATTTCTGCCAGGCTTGTCCACCCCACCCCATGCATCGCCAGAAATATCTCCTGTGCCCAGGGATAATTCTGGCTGCCATTCTCCATGGTTAATACCGGCTGATAAGTCGTCATTATCAACGGAAACTCGCTTTCTTTACCCTGAAAAACAGGGGCTTCATGCCTTGATTTCCTTTGTATTCCGGCGTTCATCGGATCCGCTGAATCGACCATAAAGCTAGAATCAAACTCAAATTTCTTCGTATTGGTTTTAAATATCGCGTGATATTTCCGGTACTCGTATTGTAGCTCTACCCACACACCGTTATCACTAAACTCTTGCCACGAAATCAAATCCCCCGTTCTGTATTTAGTGAAACCTTCACTGTTATCACCAATACCAGTAAAAGACTCTGCTATGGTACCGCCAGCTCGGTTTGTGATTTCAAAAATGATATCCGCGATATTTCTGGTATCTGTTTTGATCCCGACAACAGGTTGTTTTATCTTCACTTCGGCAAACCCGGAACCCGCTGGGCTGTGGTCATAACCCCACTCTTCCAGAAAAGTTGTTGTCGGTAGCACAACATCGGCAAACAACGCCATTTCACTGATAAACGGCCCAATATGGATGTAATATGGTATTCTCTTAAGTGCCTCTTCCCATTTCGCGGCTCCTGGAGCCGTCATATTGAAATTCGAATTGCATCCTATCGCCATCTGGATCGGGTATGGCTTATCGGTTAGCATATTTTCAATTGCGGTATTGGTTGAAATCTCCTGGTTACGTATTACCTGTTTTCTTCTATCTATCCTTTCTTTACTCAAACCACTTCGGGCAATGTCATCTTCGACTACTTTTGGCAGTTCACGGTAAACCGGATCGTTTTGATACATTATGCCGCCAGGTATATCAATCGATCCCACCAGCGCATTTAGACAAAATATTGTATAACTGGTCATCGTTCCGTGAGGCCATCCGGCAACTCCTCGTCCTACCCATGCTATCGCTGGCCTGGTTTCCGCAAACTCACGGGCGATTGAGCGAATTCTGTCCGCTGGTACCCCGGTTATTTCTGCTGCTGTCTCCGGAGCATATTTTGAAGCGTCAACGCGCAGGCTCTCGAATCCGGTGGTATGCTGTTCGACGAATTCCTTGTCGTACAGCTTGTTCTCAATGATTACATTTGCTATCGCTAGGGCGAGTATCGCGTCAGTACCCGGATTGATTGCGAGCCATTGGTCAGCTTTCGCTGCAGTAACAGAATAACGTGGGTCTATCACCACAACTTTTGCCCTTGTCGATCGCTCTCGTCGTATTTTTCCCCATAACCTTAAGTTACGGGCGAGTGGTCGCTCGGATTCTACTATACTTCCCCCGAATGAAAGTACATAATTTGCTTTCCCAATGTCGTAGGCAATGTGACCATAATTACCGTCAGCTAACCAGCGTCCCACTTTCACCGCCTCATTCTCCAGCGAGTCGCCGGATATCACATTCGGTGTGCCGTAAGCAGTAGCATATCTTTTTATCAGGTCCTCATTACTTCTTGAGTTTAACCCGTTAAAAACTACCATTCTCTCTGGGCCTTGGTTTTCTCGGTTCGCTTTCAGTCTGGTTGATATTTCAGTTAATGCTTCATCCCAAGTTATCCCAACCCACCCCGGATCTGCATTACTACCTTTCACTTTATTTGTCCGCTTTAGAGGAGTGGTAATCCGTTCTTCGTCATAAAGAACCTGCAAACCGATATGACCCCGAGGACAGATTTCTCCTTCTGAAACCATTGAGAGCGGATTTCCGGTTATCCGTACTGCTTTTCCGTTAACAATTCTTACTCTTGTCGCACATCGGGCTGGACAGTTCAAACAGGATGAATTCACCCATTTTTCGGAAATCATTCCTTCTGTCTGTTCTGGTAATTTCTTTTCGGGTATTTGAAACAATTTGGTAGCCGGCTTAATCATATTCGCTGTCAACAATATGATGCCGGTAGCTCCGGATACTTTCAGAAAAGATCTCCGACTAATTCTGAACGGCTTACGCATTCTTTTTCCGCTGTTCATCAAAATTTGTTAACTGTGCCGTTTCCTCTAAGCTTTTTATTAAAAAGGCTCCGTTGACCTTCGGTCAACCGAGCCTCCCACATTTCCTCGACATGAACGATTGGAGTAGATTGTCCCGGCGTTCACTTTTCTCGTTCTAATCCGTTTTTACACTCGCTTTTACTTCGGGTTTATCCTCGGGCTTTTCGTCTTCGCCTGCTTGTGCTTTCTTGAAACTGCGGATTCCTTTTCCAATCGCGCTGCCAACCTGAGGTAGTTTACCTACCCCGAATACAATTAGTATAATCACCAGAATAAGCGCTATTTCCCATGGTCCTAACCGCATATATCCACTCCGGAATATTATTGGTCATATCGGATTACTCGTTATGTTACCCCCCCTGACATTGAATGTCAAGCATGTTTCACAATCAACCTTTTGTTACGAACGTCAATTAATCCAGTCCAACGTCTTAATATCCGAACTGTCTTTAATACATTCGCGTTTATATTTTATTCTCCTCTGTCCATCATGATTTTCCCACCCGCTTTTCTTCCTTAGAATTTTGCTCATTTACCAGGATATTTTTGTCTCCGCATAGTCCTTGTGTTACCATTTATCGGTTATTAAAGGAATAAATATCAAAGAGTCATCTATGTTCCATGAAAGTCTTTATAAACGTTACCAGCCATCATTCGACCCGCCATTTTCCAGTCCGCCGCGTAGTTATTGGCTTGTTGTCAGTTCATCGCGTCTGCTGATGGATATTTCAGAAGCAATAATTGGATTTCCTAGCCTGAAAGATCCGGCCGGAATGGGCCTTCCTTTCCTGCGGACTCAATACCTGGGAACACTTAACAACCTCCCCTGTTTTTCAGCCGAGACAATCCCTAACGCTTCTCCGCCCCCCGGAACGGCTTTTTATGAACTGCGTAACTTGTGGGGCTCGGTTGACGAGGATCTCTATTTGCTTGCCGGTCGTGCCCTGCAGATTGTCACCTGGGATCGAATCAATCAATTTTGCGGTGCCTGCAGTCATCCCACCCTACCCGTCCCCGGTGAACGTGCTAAAAGTTGTCCTCGGTGTAATCTCCTTTTTTACCCTCGCTTATCCCCCGCCGTGATAACCGCGGTAACTTACGGGAACAAAATCCTCCTCGGCCGCCGTGGTGGTCTGCGTAATATGTATACCGTCTTCGCCGGCTTCGTCGAACCCGGCGAAACCCTGGAAGAATGCCTTCGCCGCGAGGTGTATGAAGAGGTTGGGGTATCCGTAAAAAACATTAATTATTATGGCAGTCAACCCTGGCCTTATCCCAATTCCCTGATGATCGGATTTACTGCCGAGTATGCCAGCGGTAATATTCAAATTGACGGCAAAGAAGTAACCGATGCCGGATGGTATGATGCCTCCAATATGCCTGAAATCCCGCCAAAGCTGTCCATCGCTCGTGAAATCATCGACTGGTTTATTTCGCACCATCCGGTTTAACCGATATCAGCCTGGTTAGTCTCCCGTTTTTCATTAGTCTCATAGAATTATCGCCATCGACTTTTCATTATCAAGGCCTGGCCATAGACCCTTACCTTGATTACCGCATTGTCGTGAACATGTCAAGCGTTTGCAGGCGGTTCTACTCTTCAGAAAACCGGGTCGTGTTCCCGTTTCACTTCAGGTTGGTAATCACTTTTTCTACAACGCCGGATCTGCTTTCAAGACAATGTTGTATGACTGTGATACCCTCCAGTGCTATTGTGCGATAATTACTCATGAGATTCGAGTTATATTATTTTGCTTCTTAAAATGTTTCTGTTATCATTTATTTTGTCATATGAAATATTTCTTCGGCGCTGATATCGGTTCAGTTAACGTCAAGGCTGCTCTGATAGATGAGTCCGGAAAATTGTGCTTTCTCGGTACGCAAAAGATAACTTCTCATCCTCGGGCTGCCTTAAACTCCCTTATTGAAGAAATCAACCACTCCTTCATCGATATGAATTTGCAAGCAGTCGGTTTGTCTGGTTCCGGGAAAGGCATTGTACCACCCGAATATCACTGGACTGAATACAGCAGTTCACTGGCTATCGCCTCATGCCTTTTAAAAACATACCCCGATGCTCGGACTATCATACAGATCGGCGGGCAAAGCTCCCTGGTCATTGAATTAGATCAAGGTTTAGAAAAACCGTGGAAAGTTGCTGCAAATCCCCTCTGTGCCGCCGGGACCGGTCGCTTTCTCGAACAACAGGCATATCGTCTCGGTATCCGAATCGAGGATTTCGGTGACATTGCTTTGCGTTTTCAGGCTTCCCCACCCCGCATCGCCGCACGGTGCAGCGTTTTTGCCAAGAGCGACCTTATCCATTTACAGCAGAAAGGCGTTTCCGTCGAAGCAATGCTTTGCGGTCTCTCCGAAAGCATTGCCCGCATGGTCGTCTCCCTGAAAAAAGGAGCGTTCATCTCCCCGATCTACTTTGTCGGCGGTGTCGCTGCCAATGCCGCCATCGTTCGGGCATTGAATAATATGATATCGGAACGGAACGGGACTTCGGTCCAAGTTATCGTCCCTTCTGATTATCTTGGTATCGAAGCTATTGGTAATGCTCTGCTTGCCAGACGTACCAGTGGCTCGCTGTTTAAATTACTACCCGAAGAATCCGGAGTTCAACGTTTTTTCCAAATGCCCCAACTTCAAGATATTCCCATCCCAGGTAACCAGTTGGACCATCAGATTATCGAACCATCCAACGGTTATCTCGGTGTCGATGTCGGCTCAACCAGTACCAAAGCGGTTATCATGGACGAAACTGGGAAGATAATCCTGGCGAAAAACTATTTGATGACCGCTGGCCGTCCGGTTGAAGCCGTAAAGCAAGTCTTCACAAATTTACTTGCCGTCGGTGCAGAAAAAATCAATGTCAAAGGCGTCGGTGTGACAGGTTCTGGTCGTTATCTCATCGGAAGCTTGATTGGCGCTGATCTTGTAAAGAATGAGATAACTGCTCAGACCCGGGCTGCTGCTGAAATTGATTCCGATGCCGATATTATTGAAATCGGCGGCCAGGACTCTAAGCTTGTTATCAAACGACACGGTGTCGTCGTCGATTACCAGATGAATAAAGCTTGTGCCGCCGGCACTGGAAGCTTTATCGACGAAATGGCTGAAATGCTCGGTATTTCGGTAAAAAATGGTGAATTCAGTGAACTCGCTCTAAGTGCTCCTTATACCATCGATTTAGGTACCCGGTGTGCCGCTTTCATGGGACAGGCTGTTCCTGCAGCTCAGAGTGAAGGAACACCCATAAATATTATCACTGCCAGTTTAGCTAATTCTATCGCCCGCAATTATCTCTCGAAAGTTGTCGGTAATCGGAAACTGGGTCATCGGATAATCCTTACCGGGGCTGTATTTTATAACAAGGCTGTCGTGTCTGCTTTTCATCAGCAGTTACCTGATAAAATATTAATGGTTGCTGAACACCGTGAAGTGAGTGGCGCTATCGGCGCTGCCTTACTCGCTCGCACAGCTACTGTCAACCAGGTGTCTAAATTTAAAGGTTTTGCCAGTATAGTTGAAGCCGACTGTAATTTATCAACTTTCATCTGCAAACAATGCGATAATAACTGTGCTATTACCCGTATGAAGGTCCCTGGAGAAAACCCCACTTTTTATGGTAGTCGCTGTGACCGTTATGATGCCACACTAAGCCGGGACCGGCAACAGACTTTCTTTGATGAACGGGAAAAACTCCTCTTCCGGGAATATAATGCAAATACGATTAGTGGAATCTCGGTAGGTATTCCCCGGGCACTTCTTGTGTATGATTATGCTCCTTTGCTCATCGGTTTCTTGAACTCACTCGGCGTTAAGCTGGTACTTTCCGGAAAAACAAACAAGGAGATCATGGAGCGCTCCGTTGAAACCGCCTACACCGATAGTTGTTTTCCGATAAAACTGCTGCACGGTCATACCAGTTATCTGAAGGAGAATGATTTTATTTTGTTCCCCTGCACGATCCGGCTTGGTACTCGTGACGGTAATGAAAACCAGAAATATGCCTGTCCTCTGATCCAGGCTTCACCTTTTATCGTCCGACAAGTCCTTGGTTTGGAGGATAAACTATTAGTTCCCATCATCGATTTTAGCAAGGGAAATGATGATGTTATCTCAAACCTCGTTAATGTCGCCGTCCGCATGGGATTCGATAAAAATACTGCCCTTCGTGCCGCTCATGCCGGTCTCACTTCCCAACAACGATTCGAACGTGACAAAACTGAACTCAGTGTAAAGTTGTTACAGCAGGTTCGTGATGGTGGCCGCTTAGGCGTTGTCCTCGTTACCCGTTCTTATATGTCCCAGGATTCTGGAGCTAACCTGGGAATCGCGGAGAAACTTGCACAGCTTGGAGTTGTTCCTATTCCGCTGGACTTCCTTCCCCTCGATACTGTTGACCCCAAGAAATTCTCCGACCGTCCTTACTGGGATTGTGAAAGTCGTTTTATTGCCGCCGGTGATATTACTTCACGCGATCCCAAACTTTTTTGCCTGGCTCTCACCAACTTTGGCTGCGGTCCCAATTCGTTTTTATTAAAAGAATTGGAAGATATCATGGGCAGCAAACCACTCGGCCAATTAGAGATCGATGAACATGCCGCAGAAGCCGGTATCGTCACCCGCCTGGAGGCTTTCGTTGATACCATCGAAGGTTTTGCCCGTTCCGGCAAGTTGGAGCAGCGTACTAAAGATATCTATCGCGGTACTACCACTCTGATTAATCAGAATAAGACTCTTATCATCCCGCGAATGGCTCCCCATGCGGATGTCATTGCCGCTACCATGGAAGCTTTCGGAGTCAGAGCTATCTCCTTACCAGAACCTGACGAGAAAAATCTTTTATACAGCAACCCGTTTACTTCCGGTACCGAATGTCTACCGTTCCGGGTAACCCTCGGTGACTTTCTGCGTTTTTACCAGGAAAACGGTCACGATATCAAAGATGTCGAAGGCTTCATGTCCGGGTCGTTTGGACCCTGCCGTCTCGGTAAATACGCCACTGAGCAGATTCGGATTCTGAAAGATATTGGCTTTGACCTCCCTATCAGAACCACTATCTCTAATAATGCTTACCGTGATATCGGTCTTGGTACTAGATTTGAATTACTTGCCTGGAAAGCTGTCGTAGCTGTTGACTATCTCCAGAAACTTCTCTGGCGGGTCCGACCCTACGAAAGAGAACAAGGCGCATCTGATAAACTCTTTGATATTTATCTTCGAAAGCTTTCCGACCTTGCCCGGGCAAAAGCCGATTTTAAACCTTTGTTGAAACAAGCTTCCCGAGAGTATAAAGACCTGATTGATCGTACCCTTCCCCGCCGTCCTCTGGTCGGTATCAATGGCGAAATCTATCTGCGTTCAAATGTCTTTAGTAACAGAAACATGGTTAAAGCTTGCGAGAATGTCGGACTTGAGGTAGTCGTTTCCCCGGTCAGTGAATGGTTTAAATATACCTCGCATCGTAATCTCGAAGACGCCTTTCAAGATAAAAATATCCTTAAAATCATAAAAAGCTACATCCGCAAAAGAATACAGGAAAACGATGAACGAACTATTGCCTCACTCTTCAATGACAATATCCATGAGAACGAGCCCACTACTGCTTATATCTTGAACAAATCAGGAAGGTTCCTTTCTCCTCGTTGCGGTAGCGAAGCTGTTCTTAGTCTCGGTAGCGGGATTGACTGGCTCGAAAATCCTGCTTTTGCCGGTGTCATTTCTGTCATGCCCCATGGTTGTATGCCGGGTGGTATCGTTGCCGCAATGTCCGAAAAATTCAGCGATCTATACCGTAAACCATGGATCAGCCTCACTTACGACGGTTTCCCGGAAACAAACAACTCGGTCCGGATCAATGAGTTCGCCGAGTTGGTTAAATTTTGTAGCGAAAATCGCCATTCTTGAATCCAGTATTAATATTAACGCGTTTTATTATTGTCTTTTCCCGGTGTTGTGTTGCTATAACGGTTCCTGAATGCTGACCATCGGTCAGTTTATGGTCGTTTCATTCGAGTCTGGCTTTGGTAGCCTGACGATAATTAGTCGAGTATATTAACTAACGATTGAGCATAATCAACGAAATAATGATAAATATCAAAACAATAGGAATGACTACGAAGAGAAATAACTTGCCCTGTCCCATCAAGGTCTCCAAAGTCGTATGCAATATTAGTCTTAACTGATTATTATATTAATGATGTTCTATTTGTCAATAGTTTTTACTACGTTTTATACGGCAGGTTATAACGGATTATGAAAAACCTGTGATTCGCCGATCATACTGAGTGAGTTGCCTTGATCTGTTCTCGGCATCCGGGTATTACAGATATATGAAAGGCTCTTCGGAGTCCGTGAAAATTACGGGGATATCTCCTAGAAGAGGTTGTAGCCAGGTTGCCATCTCCTTCATGCCCGGTTCTTCACTTCGTTCATGCCCGACAATAATCATCGATTTCTTTAAACCCAGAGCTTCCGCGTCACGAACATAAGCGCTTAATGTCCATTCTGTGATCTCGCCGCAAAACATCACATCCAACTGCTTGTCATTCATCAACTTCGCCGGCATTTCTTCGTGCCCGAGGCCAAGACTGCCTCCGCCAACCAGTATCCCTACCCGGTTGCATTTCATGTCCGGGTCGCCAATGACTCGAATTATTTCCATGCCGAGAGCCTTCTTCAAGAAGTTGACCAGATTTCTCACCGAAGTTGACGGAACAATATAGCAATGCGGTTGTGGAAGTTCTTTATCCAGGTATGATGTCCATCCAAGCTCCTTCAATAATCCAGCATAAATTAAATCACTGTTTCCGGTATGCATATGATCGTGATAGCGCCAGATAGCGATTTTATTATCGTTAATTAAGGCTTTTTTCCGGTAGTAGACCGGGTCTGATGCCAACCAATCAGTCCGGTCCGTACCGGTGAAATACGTAGGTTCATGAGTAATGATCAGATTGCACCCGGATGCAATCGTTCTGCGAATTACACTGACAGTCGCCATAAAAGTAGTAACCACACCTGTGACTTGAGAATCCCAGTTGCCTTCAATCAACTGGTCACAAGTTGTCTCGAACCTTCTTCCTCCATTCACCGCCAGGATTATGTCCACTACCTTTTTCACATTCATCTGCATAACCTCCAAAAACGGCATATCCAATATCAAAATTCATAAATTTTGGGTAATAAAGCTCATGTTTTTGAGTTATCAGCAACCCTTCTAGAGTTTGAAAATCCCGTATGATATTCCTCCCAGACTGATCCAAACATCTTCTCCCTTTCTCCAGGCTCGTGTGCGACAGCATAATTGAGGTATCAGGTCAACAGATTTAAGTCCGATTATGCGGAACAAAGATGGTTCGGCAGATGGATTGAGCACAACAAGAAATCGTTCATTATTGTATTCACGGACAAAAGCAAAATAGTGTTCGCCGTTATCAACTGGTAAAGGTATGAGCATCCCGTTAGCTTGTAATGCTGGAGAGCTGTTTCTTAGTGCGATAAGATTACGTATGTGATTGAGTAACGACCGGTTATCATCTGCCTGCTTCTGGACAGTAGGACGTGTCTGCCGCTGATCAGGTGGCAAATAAAGTCGTTCTTTGCTTGCAGTCGAAAAACCCGCATTCAATCCCTCTCCCCACTGCATGGGGGTACGGGAGCCGGTGCGTCCATAACCCCCCTCCTTTGAAATCAATTTCGGATTATAACGCATCCCGATCTCATCACCATAAAAGATAAAAGGGACTCCCGGCCAGGTCAGTAAGAAAGCAAAGATTACTTTTAAATCTTCCACGGTCCTCCTGTCTGCACGTGGCCGTTTGATATCATGATTGGAGCTGGGAATTGATATCAGACCCTTTCCGTCAATTTTCGCAGATTGTTCCAGATAATTATGCAAAAACCTGCTGATATTTCCTCCACCATGTCTCCGGAAAAAGCATTTCTCATCCAGCATGAGATCTTTATAACCTTCTACCCCGAAGTGGAACATAAAATCTATATCGAAACCTGCGTGAATTGCTTCCTCGGGATTGCCCCATTCAGCGATAAGTACCATATCGGGATATAATGCTCGAATTTCAGAACTGATATCCTGCCACAACTTGATCGTTGCCTTGCGATCTGGATCCAATTTCACCAGTGAAGACGCCATGTCTACTCGAAACCCATCCACTCCGTGGCTAAGCCAGAAATTCATAATCTTTATCAATTCTCTACGGTTCTCCAACGGCCCGGGTGCACTGACTTCTTGTTGCCACTTCTGACCTGCTTCCGGTATAGCAAACCCGTAGTTTAATGCTGGCTGGAAATAAAAGAAATTTGCTATGAAGCTCTCTGCTCTCTGGGCATAACCCCGTATCTGGGAAAGTGCCGCACCGGTGTCTGATGCCCCGGACGGCGCCCAGATATAGCGGTCTGAGTATTGATTCCTTTGCTGTCGACATGAAGCCTTAAACCAGGGATGTTCTATAGACGTATGTCCTGCAACCAGGTCGAGGCACACTCGTATTTTACGCTTATGAGCTTCGCGACATAGTCTGCCGAGATCCCGGTTGGTTCCATAGCGAGGAGCGATCTTGTAATAATCCGCCACATCATAACCGGCATCTTGGAAAGGCGATACGAAACAGGGATTGATCCATATTGCATTTATACCCAACCATTGCAGGTAATCCAGTTTTTGAATAATTCCCGGGATGTCGCCGATCCCGTCACCGTTAGCATCATAAAAACTCTGAGGGTAAATCTGGTAAAATACAGCCTCGTCAAGCCATTTCGGATATTTATGTAAAGCATTTTTTTTGTAGTTAGATAGTTGGTGAACCGAAACTTCTTTTTCTTCCATCGATAAAACCACTCCACCTATTTCCGGTCCCATTAAACTGGTTATTTTCAATCAGTTGGTAGTTAACGAAAAGCCACTTTACTATAGTACTAACTTCACTTCTTGTATAGTACCTATGGGTTATTTACGAAGATTAAGGTTAGGTTAAAATAAATTAATAACAGTTTGGTTGTGATTGGTAAATATAAAGACACATTTGGTTATTGTGAATCAACGTGCTGCGACTTGTTCAATGCGGCATTATATATTACTAAGGAGATAATACTATGGGTCCTAACAAGATTGCTAATCTGGATCGGTTAACCGGTAGTAACCTTAAAGATGCTGTAAATGAACTCGATGACAAACAGATACTCAGTCTTTTCCAGCAACTGATTGATGAACGGGAAGCGTTAGTTAAACGACAAGAACACCTGGTTTCGCTAAGCCGGCTTTCTGAGAAAACAATTGCTGCTGCTGATGAAGTCGCGGCTCAGATTAAAGCTGAAGCGAAGACTCAGGCGGAAACCCAGACTAATATGATATTGTCTGAAGCTCATAATAATGCCCAACGTATTCTTGCTGACAGCCGATCGCAAGCCATCGCCGCAACCCGTAACGAACTGATCGCCGCTCGGACAAAATATTTCGAAGAACTCGATATATTTACCACAAAGAGTATTAATGATTTTGAAGCCAAGATCATATCTACTTTAGAGAATGTCGCTTCCTCTTTAACCTCTTGTACAGAAAACTTAAAAAATCAACTTTGTTCTTTCAAAAAGGAAATGGAATCCAAACTTGTTGAATTGGATATAACAACCTTCCCGGACAATGCCGCCGCTCGCCCCGATACCGCAGATCAACCGCCTGTGCGATCTGATCACAACTCGAACACTAATGCCGGACGTGAGATGCGGATTGTCGAAATCCTTGCCCCGCGCGATAAAGAACGAATCGAAAGCGTTCGTGCCCATCTCGACATGTTGGAAGATGTCGTCGAGACTAACATCAGGCACCTCGTCGATCGAACCTTAATCGAGGTTACTCTCCTGAAACCGGTTGATCTGACACGTATCATGGCAGATTGGGCGGAAGTTGAAATGGCCCAGGAATTATTGGTTGAAGGCAAACCTCGTACTCAAGTGACGCTGGGCGTCGAAACCGAGATTGCTGAGGAACGGGATCTTCTGAATCATAAGATTAACCGTATCGCCCACCGCATCAGGCCAGTCGGTGTTTAGTCGCCCTTTCATTAATATTTTTCCCCATAGTCCGGGATCAGAATACCAACCTGAGATCGGTATTTAATCCATCTTTCTTAACTGTGGAATAAACAGGAGAGCCAGCACTGTTATTCCGATAAGAATCATCGCTAGTATCCCGATCGCCATCTGTGGACTGATAAGGTCGGCCATTATCGCGGCAAAAAATGCCCCCAGTCCGCTCAAACCGAAATTTAACATCATGATACTCATCACCCGTCCCAGATATACCGGGTCCGTATGTGACTGTAGTAGCGCGGTTCCGGTTGTATTGTTACCAATTCGTCCCATTCCTACCACCAGCATCATCAACAGTGACAACGGCCACGAAACTGAGAAAGCGAAAATGACCAGGCCGGCTCCCATCAACAAATTACATGCCAAAAACGTCATCCCTCTCTTTTTCGACGGTAGTGATGCCATGATCAACGAAGCGACAATCGCCCCCAACCCTGATGCACTCATCAGAGTACCCTGCCCGGCTACCCCTACTTTCAAAATATCCTTGGCGAATATTGGCATGAGCATCTGAAACGGCATCGCAAGCAGTACCGAAGCCACAAAAAAGCCCAGCATGATTAATAACGTTCGGTGACGGATGATATATTTGAATCCTTCACTGATATCACTGATCACACTCTGTTTGCGTAGTGTCGGAATCATGTGCGGTAAGAAAGAAGTGAAGATAATCGCTGCTGCATTCAAAGCCGCCATCAGGTAAAAAATGGTTGCATAGCCAAACCCGGCAATGACGAATCCGGCAATCGCTGGTCCGACCAATTGGAAAAAACTCATCCCCAGCGTATTCAACGAAATCGCATTCATTATTTGATTACGTTCGATCAACTCCGGTATGATCGCCTGCCGCGAGGGCATTGCCAAAGCCATGATAACCCCCATAAAGACTCCGGTAACCATTAATACCCACCACGATTCGGGATGCGCCGCTCCCAGGTAACCGGTACTGACCGCTATCGCATTTCCTAAAAATACTAACGTCATCCCGACCTGAGATATCTGGATCAACTGTTTTTTGGGCATTCTATCGGCGATTGCTCCGCCGAATAGCGCCAGACATACCATCGGAACAGCATTCGCCAGAGATATTATCCCCAGCATCGCCGCTGAACCGGTGATCTCATAGAGAAGGTAAGTCCGGGCAACCATCTCCATGCTGAAAGAACTCCATTGCCCGATCATCCCCAGGAAAAACATCAGGTAATTGCGATTCTTGAAAGAACTGAAAGTGTTAATTCCGCGAATTCTCTGGCTTAATCTGTTTATCATGGACATTACTATTACCTGTCGTCGCCTGTATTCGGTCGTCGCTGTCAACCGGTCAATTGGTGTTTTCGATTACAATAGCGCCCTGAAACTTGATAAACAAGGTGTTATCAATAAAAAATATACTCGGATTAAAACCGCACGCCACAATTCCGATTGGAGATTCTAACACATTCGGGTCAGCGATTGCCATTCGCATTTTCACAACAGTATCGTGTGAGATAGAAAATACACTGTGATTATGCTATCCTTTCCCCAGTTCGGTTACTTGGAGGTCTTCTATGGAAGTTATTGAAGCTATCCTTGCTCGTCGCAGTATTCGGGATTTTAGCGCTCGCAAGGTTCCTAAAGAAACGGTGATGAAAATTCTGGAAGTAGCCACGCGCAGTCCTTCCGGTGGTAACGCTCAACCATGGGAAGTATTCGTTGCTACCGGGACTACCCTGGATAGAATCCGCCGTGCCTATCATGAAAGAGCAACCGCAGCATCAATCAACCCCGCTGGCCCACCTCGAAGCACTGGCGGCCCACCACCCCAACCGGCTTATATACAGGAGCGCATGACCGTTATCCGTGGCGAGCGTCTTAGATTGCTTGGACTGGATCCTGCTGATCCAGCCTCGGGCAAAATTTTTCAAGAATGGGGTGCTCGGCTCTTTGGAACCCCGGTTCTTGTAATTATCTGTATGGATAAAGCGCTGTCTTCCCATCTCGACATTGGCCTGTTTATCCAGACTATTTGTTTGGCCGCTCAAGGCGTCGGTGTTGATACTTTTATTGCCGGATCATTGGTTTCCCAACCGGATGTCTTGCGCCGGGAATTGGATATTCCCGATAATTTCAATATAATAACCGGCATTGCGCTCGGCTACCCCAACCCGGACAATATCATAAATACTTACCGTAGCCCGCGTCGGCCTCTTGATGAAGTAGTCAGGTATAAAGAGTAACCGGGATAAGCCTTCCTGGCAAGGTTTTACATCGTTGCTGCTGCCATGAATCTGATTCACGTCAGCGGAAAGGATTAGAATCAAATGCAATCTGCCCAACCTGAAACAAATAAACGTTCTTTTATGTGGAAATCGCTCCCCTTTTTCATCTTCGCCCATGCGACGCATCACATTCTGACCGCCCTCCCCCAACCCCTCCTTCCTTATATTCAAGCTGAATTTGGCTTGAATAACGCCGGCGCTGCTGGTGTTACCTCGGCTTTCTCTCTGTCCGGCGGTGCCGCCCAGTTGCCTGCCGGGTGGGCTGCTGACCGCTTGGGACCCACTATACTGATCACTCTCGGTACTGCCGGTGTCGCTATCGGTGGTTTAATTGTGGGGCTCTCTCATACTTATGTCATGTTAATCGTCGCTATGGTATTCATGGGTCTTATGGCTGGCGGTTATCACCCCGCCGCCACCCCCCTTATTTCTGCCTCGGTACCCTCAAATTTACGCGGCCGGGCATTGGGAATTCACCTGATCGGTGGTAATTCCAGCTTTTTCCTGGCACCAATGATCGGTGTCGCCATCGCTGCCGTTTGGGGCTGGCGGGGTTCCTTCATTGCCATGGCCATCCCGACTCTCATCCTCGGTTTCTTCTTCTACATTTACCTCACACGGCGCGGTGGTAAAGCCCACGTCGACGCTATTCGTAAATCACAAGTCGAAGAGAAGGCGCCGCAGCCGGGTTATAAGCGCCGACTTATTGCCTTTCTCGTTCTCATGGTTATTGGCGGCGGCGCCGGTGCTACTGTTAATGCTTTTCTTACTCTATACATGGTAAACCAATTGCATGTTTCTAAAGAACTTGCCGGCATATCATTGATGCTGATTTATTCCTCCGGACTATGGGCAGGTCCTGTAGGCGGCTATATCTCGGATAAAATCGGCAGCGTGAAGGTAATCATCGTCACTGGTATCATTGGCGGCTTGATTATTTTTGCCCTTAACGCTGTATCATGGGGCTTCTGGTTATTCGTTGTTCTCTGGATAATGGGCCTGATTCAAGCCGTCCGCTTCCCGGTAACCGAAGTATTTATCATGAATCAAACCAGGGCTAAGAACCGTTCTACGATCTATGGAATATATTATTCAACCATGCAATATACCGGGGCTGTTTTCGCACCTGTGATGGGCATGTTTATCGATCGCTATGGCTATCACACTATGTTCAATTTCGCTGGAATCGCTACTACCGCGGTTGCCGTAGTCACTGCGGCATTCATCTGGGATGCAAAAGATTAATATTGAAAGGATATAACTATTAATTCAGGTTGGTGATGGTCAATAACAATCGGTCGGTCACATCATAAACCAACTCGCGGGAATTGGCGAGTTCAAGCGTAAGTTTAGGATTACGTTGTACGCTGGCTTTCTCTATCCAGCGATTGCTTATTGAAACCCTCCCGGTTTCTACCATATCTTCAAAGATATCGTTGATGCGGTCGCGCTCATCGGTCATCGGGGTCTCCTACAATACTTTCCGACTGTACCACACAACCTTAGTTACAGCCGGGATATCATTTCCTGGACATGTTGATCTTGTCACGTCTGGTAAACAAATGGAAGGAACAATGTTCTATCAGCCGTTATCGCCTTCTAGGTACTGGCATATATCGTTTCTTCACTGGGTGCGACTCGATAAGCATTCCGCTGTAACTTGGCTACCGCTACTTCCAAATTGGTCCGGTTCCATGGAAGTGGTACTGGTGGTTTGAGAGTCAACCAGTCGTCATTCAATAACGTCCGCCCGGTTTCTCTTTCCAGTTCCTTCTTGAAAGCATACCATGTCAAATATTTTTTCATGGGCTCTCCTTTTACAGCTTTTCACTTTTCTGCACCTTACTTTATTTTACTTAACTTAAATTCTGAGTAAATAGCTAAATAGTAAGCTCTGTCCTGAGTATTTCGTACTTGATATCAGTCCCCAGACCTGGAATGCTTTACCGTGATTAACAGAAAATTTGGTAAGTCCTTATTTAAAAAATGGAAATTCATATCCGGTGAGATTTAATTCTCCGACCAGTTGCATAATGTTATGCTGGAGTACTGCGTCAATCGGAACGCCACGGTTTTTTCTTTCCGTCCATGCCAGATACTCCTTTTCACCGGCTGTATAGATTCGCTCTTCACCGGGTGCTTTTTTCGCCGCTCGTAATCCTCGTAAAATATCTCCCGCAGTTTTCTTGAATGCTTCGAGCTCCGTAAACTCACTGATGTTTATTGCCATGAAAAAATGCCCCAGATGATACGGTTGCGCTTTACCGTCGCTACTCGCACCCGAAAGCCCTTTTAAAAATGAACCGCCTTGCAGGGCTGCTGATAGTATTTCCACTGTAGTAGCATAACCATAGCCTTTATATCCACCAAGATCTTCCCCGATCCCGCCTAATGGCACTAAGGCTGATGTGCCTCTTACCAGGTCTCTCAATACCTTATGCGCATCGGTTGCTGGTTTACCGTCTTCACCGATCACCCAACCCTCTGGTAGGGCCTTGCCCAGTCTGTCATATACTTCGATTTTTCCCCTCTGGGCAATAGATGTTGCACAATCCAAAACAAAGGGGAATTCCTCGTCCGTCGGCATGCCGAAGGTCAACGGATTAGTACCAAGCATATTCTCAACCCCGAAAGTCGGCGCTATCGAAGGTCGCGCATTTGTGCCGGTGATCCCGATCATTCCGGCATTGACTGCCATCAGTGCATAATAACCAGCTATGCCATAGTGTGTTGAATTTCGTACCGCTACCATCCCCATCCCAAAACCTTTTGCTTTTTCGATCGCTATATCCATAGCTTTCTTGCCGATCACCTGCCCCATTCCATCATGTCCGTCTATCACTGCCGTCGTCATACCTTCACGAACAATTTCAATATCGGTAACCGGCTTTTGAATACCTTCCTTGATTCGATCATAATAGATCGGTTTAAGACGGCCGATACCGTGAGAATCTATGCCCCTTTTATCCGCAGTAATTAATACATCCGCACAAATTCTTGCATCCTCCTCAGGTACACCTACACCCATGAAAACATCAACCATAAAACGTTCCATCGTATCGAAGCTAACCCAAAATGTATCGTTTCCCATCAATCGCTCCTTGACTTGATTATCACATCATCTTTAAGCAACTTTTTCTGCTTAGCCCGGTTCATTTCAGTCGATCATTTAGGTACCTGGATCAAGACAATTCTAGGAATATTTTTTTGCCTCATCGTTGTTTTATGCGAAATAAAACAGTAGAATCAAACAAAATTACTATACCATATCGTATTAGGTTGCTTCAGAGATCAACATTGGATAACATATCACACAAAGTATTTGCTCCGGGCAATATCAATAAACTTACTATCCGTAACCGCATTATCCGGTCCGGTTGTTTTGAAGGGCTCTGTTTTGATGCCCGCCCGTCTCCCGCCTTGATCGAACATCACCGTCGTATTGCCGCCGGCGGAATTGGCATGACTACCGTTGCTTATTGTGCCGTCTCCCGTGACGGTATCGCTTTTTCACACGAAATGTGGATGCGTGAGGAAATTATCCCAGCACTTAAACAACTCACTGATGCCGTTCACCACCATAATGCCGCTGCCGCAATCCAGCTTGGACATTGCGGCTTTTTTTCCAACAAGGCAGTAACCGGTAACACTCCTCTTGGTCCTTCACGCAAATTCTGTTTGTTTCGCTTCAGTGCCTGTCGTGCGATGAACGAGCGCGATATTGAGCGCGTTCGAAACGATTTTGGATTAGCTGCTCGCCTCGCCGTTCGTGCCGGGTTTGATGCCATTGAAATCCATGCCGGACACGGATATCTATTAAGTCAGTTCCTCTCTCCCTGGACTAATAAAAGACGCGATACATACGGTGGGTCGTTAACGCATCGACTGGCTTTCCCTCTCTCGGTAATACGCCATATTCGGGAAAACGTTGGGCCGGATTTTCCGATAATAGTTAAAATGAATTGTGAAGACGGCTTTTCAGGAGGCTTGACTATCGAGAACGCTATCGAAGTCGCGCGCGCCTATGAACAAGCCGGTGTCGATCTTCTCGTACCCTCCTGCGGCTTTACCGCGCGCAATTCATTTTATATGTTGCGTGGTGCCTTGCCTGTTCGTGAATATTTACGATCTGAAAAAAGTCTGTATCGAAAAATAGGTATGGCTTTTTTCGGCCGTTTTATCATTGGTGAAACGCCCTATCAAGACCTTTTCCTCTTCAACCTCGCGCAACGAATCAAAAATGCCGTTAAAATACCGGTCGCCTACCTTGGTGGTGTCTGTTCCCTCGCAGCCATGGATCGGGTCATGGCTGCAGGATTTGAATTCGTCCAGGTCGGCCGGGCAACTATCAAAGATCCAGATTTCCCGCTTAAAATGCAATCCGGCGACCTGTCTCATGTCGATTGCGATCATTGTAACCGCTGTGTCGCCGCTATGGCCGGAAATGGAGTTACATGTCCAGCGAACAAGTCAACAACAAATCGCAGATAGCGATTTTACTCTTCTCCCGTAGTACCGACTACTTGTTTATCCTTTTTTTCGCTCCGTTTGACGCCTGAATATTATCTGATCTAGAATAACCCCACCATCTGAGCTGATCATATTTGAGAATCTGGCTGTCCCGGGAGGATATAGATGAAACTCAAGGATAAAATCGCTATCGTCACCGGAGGTGGTGCAGGAATCGGCCTCGGTATTGTTCAATGCCTGGCTGAAGAAGGAGCTGATATTGCCGTCGTCGATGTCGTCGCTGTCAATGCCCAAAAAGCGGTTGACTATGCTATCAACCGCGGCCGGCGCGCAATGGCAGTCCCCGCTAATGTCGATAATAGTGACGCCGCGCATCAAGTCATTCAAAAAGTGCTGGATTCCTTCGGCCATATCGATATTCTGGTCAATAATGTCGGGGGTGAATCCCGGTTCTATTACGAAAAACCGGGACAACCCTATTCCGAAGAACAGGAATGGGATGATACTGTCAAGCTTAACCTCAAGACAACCATGATCATGAGCCATACCCTGATGCCGTACTTCATCGCCCAGCGCAGCGGCAAAATTATCAATATTGCATCGATCGGTGGTCGACCTCCATTTGGCATGGGCGGTCGCGCTGGTAATCTCGGAGCTCATTTTTCACCTATGACCAGCTATGCTGTCGCCAAGGCCGGCGTTATCCAGTTCAGTCGCATCCTGGCTTTACAACTTGCCCCCCATAATATCAATGTCAACTGTATTTGCCCCGGTGTCTTGTATACTCCGCTATACGAACGAAGCGCCCCGCGGCGCATCCAGAGTACACCGGGAGCAGAAGATATGAGCTGGCGTGAATATTTCGACAAATTTGTCGTTCCCACAGTCCCTCTCGGCAGAGAACAAACACCTGAGGATATCGGTCGTATGGTTGTTTTCTTTGTATCGGAAGAATCCCGGAATATCACCGGGCAAGCGATCAACGTGGATGGCGGTATGTATCCTGGATAATATCACCGGATCGGGAAAAGCACCCGGTTCAGGAGGTTCGATTTGGAAGAGTATATTGGAGCAGAAGCTTTACTTGAGATATTAAACGTAAATGGCGTGGAACATGTCTTTTTCAATCCCGGTGGCGATATCTGCCCGGTTCAGGCAGCCGTCTGCCGTTATCGAGTCGCAAACAAACCTTCCCCCAGGCTGATATTATGTCTCCATGAGTCAGTCGCTCTGGCTGCAGCTATCGGGCATTATATGGTTTCCGGTAAACCGCAACTCGTTATGGTTCATAGCGAGTTAGGAGCCCAGCAATTGGGAGGGCAGGTACACAATGCCCAATGGGGACGCACTCCCGTAGTTATTATGGCCGGACTGGCAGCCGCACCTTCCCGTGTCAATTGGAAAAATGAACCTTATGACCAGGGCATGATGTTCCGGAACCATGTAAAATGGGACGTGCTTATTGGTCCCAAAGATGATTTCCATGAAATCATCCAGCACGCCTTTGATGTCGCCATGGCTGAACCACGCGGCCCCGTTTTCATCACTTATCAGCGAGAAACTTTTAATAAAAAAATGGCCCGGTCAGCCATTCGCCGACCGACCATCATGAACCCGGCTTTCCCCAAAGCCGATCCCCGACAACTGGAGATCATAGCCGACATGATGATAAATGCATCAAACCCCCTCATAGTCGCCGGATCAACCGGACGTTATCCGGAAAATATACCGGCATTGGTTGACCTTGCCGAAACCCTCGCCGTCCCGGTGCTCTCCGGATTGACCCGTATGAATATTCCTACCCATCACTCCCTTTGCGCTGGTATTGAACATATGGGCGGCAGCCGCGGCACCAATACCGCTTTGAATGAAGCGGACGTCGTTTTAGCGATTGATTACGATATGCCCTATGTGCCTGCTCCCGGGGCTCCCGGAACAGCAACCAAAATCTTGCATATCGATTTCGATCCGATGACCCAGGGACGGCCGTTATGGGGACGCGGTGCTGATATATTCGTTAAAGCCGATTCCCGTGAGGCAATCCCGTCTTTAACTGGAATCATCCGTCGTAAAATTGATGCGGATAAGCAAACTGTCATAAAACATAGAGCTGTACTGCTGGCTGACGCGCACGCCCGCCAGCGTACCACTTACCGTGAGTTGGCTTTATCCAGATCCGCGGCCAAGCCGATTTCGCCCGACTGGCTATCCTACTGCCTCGCACAGGTCATCGATGAAGACACGATAATAGTGAACCACTTGATTTCCCATGCAGCCTCGCCGACCGAGCAAATCCACCGCAATCGTCCTTTTACTTTACTGGCCTGTGCCGGAGGGAATATCGGTTTTGCGGTCGGAGCCGCGCTCGGTGCGAAAATAGCCGCCCCCGCTCAACTGGTGGTCAGTCTATTGACTGATGGCGGTTTTTATTGGGGTTGTCCCGTATCCGCTCTTTGGTCATCCCGGGCTTATCAAGCCCCTTTCCTTTATGTCATTTTCAACAATCAGTCATACGGTGCCATACGGGCTATCGTGGAAGAATTATCAGAGTCTAAAATCTCCGATGAACTTGGCTTTGAATCTGGTGTCGATATCGATCCCCCGGTTGATTCGTCGTTAATCGCCCGGTCTTGCGGGGGATGGGGGAAGATTGTTACCGAACCTGCCGATGTCCTGCCCTCTCTTCAAGAAGGAATAAAACAGGTGAAGAGCGGCAATGCATCTATCGTCGATATCCGACTGCCTAAAGGCATTTGATGGTCGCCAATGGAGATACTTCGTTCATTCCGGGGAGGTCGTATCGGTTGTCGTTGTCGGGGCCTTGATAAAATATTTCATCTCTATTTCAGCCTGGATCGTCTTCACTGAACCGGAAAATACGTTATTGAAGACCAGATGGTATCTGCGCGATGAAGCCGGCATATCGAACTTAATTTCGGCATAAGTTTTCCTTCCGGTATTATAAAGCGGAGTGACTGATCTTCCCTGGCTCCAGCTACTGTAGACCGTATCGTCTATAATAAAAGCCTCTATGTCGTTTTGCGCCCCCCCGGTTACATGGAAATAACCGGTCAGTTGTACTTTGTACATGCTGAGTGCATCGACATTAAAAACAATATCCCGGTATCCACCTCCCCCGACGATGAATGTCCCGCTGGCGATATTTTTACTTTGCGTAATCATACCAACCGTCGAAAAAGGTGTCGTTGTCGATTGTTTGGTAGTACAGGCTGTCGGTATAAAAGCAACCAGTAGAATCGCTGTAACCAGAAGACTCTTCCCTATTACCGCTATTCTTTTGTGCATGTTTTTCATACTCTTTTTTTTAAAATACAACCCTCACTAAAACCTTGTCAAGATATTCTTTTTACCTAGTAACTCTAGATATCTGGAAAAAAATGTGATACCATGTGTGACTTATGACAGTACTGGTAACCGGGGCAACCGGCCATATCGGCAGTAACCTGGTACGTCTTCTGAAATACCGTGGCGAACGTGTTCGCGCCCTCGTGCACCTTAACCGCCAACCTCTCGATAAACTCGGTATTGATACCGTTGCCGGAGACGTATGTCGTCTTGAATCCCTTTATCAGGCTTTCGAAGGCATCCATACTGTATATCACCTCGCCGCTTGCCTTTCTTTAACTACATCGAAACGGCAGCAAATGGTTCCGGTCAATATCAACGGAACCCGGAATGTTATCGACGCCTGTCTGAAAACCGGTGTCCATAGGTTAGTCCATTTCAGTTCCATCCATGCCCTTGCCCCGGTGAATCACGATGAGATCATTAACGAATCATGTCGCTTGATGGAGATTCCTGACCGGCCACCTTACGGGATGTCGAAGGCTCTGGGAGAAATTGAGGTCCGAAAAGGAATCGACCGGGGATTAAATGCGATTATTATTCGGCCCACCGCTGTTCTGGGGCCGTACGATTTTCAACCTTCTTTTTTTGGCGAAGTCCTTCTCTTGCTGGCGAAGGGTAGATTACCCGGGCTGGTGCAGGGCGGTTTCGACTGGGTCGATGTACGCGACGTAGTAGATGGGGCTGTCAGCGCCGCGCGTACCGCACCGGTTGGTTCTAGTTTTCTTCTTGCCGGACGATGGTCTTCTTTTTCCGAGATCGCTGATATCGTCAGTAAATTTTCGGGTGTCCCCGCCCCCTCTTTTTTCTGCCCGTTATGGCTGGCCGAGTTCGGTGCTCCGTTTGTCACTCTTTATGATCGAATACGACAGCGGAGACCGCTTTATACCAGCTTTGCTGTCAAGACAATTAAGACTAGCCCCCAGGTTAGTCACGAGAAAGCTACCCGGGAACTGGGTTATCATCCCCGCCCCCTTGAGGAATCGATCAGGGATACGTTGGAATGGTTCCGTGAAATCGGAATACTCAACTATCTTCCAACCGGAACATCGCCGGTCCGGGTTACAGATCCGAAAATATGAACGAATCTACAATATACCAGTGGTTAATAACCGCTGCCTTTACCATGGCAGGGGTAGTTTTTGTTACCCTGTTTTTCATTAACGCTCCTTATGGAAGGCATAGCCGGTCCGGCTGGGGAATTACTATCAATGACCGGCTTGGCTGGGTTATCATGGAATCAGCTTCCGCATTGATTTTCCTCTATTTCTGGGCAATCGGTCCATATAATCGGTCGTTGACCGCTCTTGTTTTTCTCGCCATGTGGGAAATCCATTACATGCACCGGGCATTTATTTTTCCCTTCACCACGCGTAGCAGTACCCGGCGTATCACCGTGGCCGTTGTTGCTATGGGCTTACTCTTTAATACCATGAATGCCTATTTGAACAGCCGTTATCTCTTCAGTCTTTCCGGTGGATATAGTGACTCCTGGTTATCCGGACTGCATTTTCTGATCGGTGGTGCCCTTTTTGCTTTCGGCTTCTTTATCAATCGTCAGGCTGATCTTACACTCCGGAATCTAAGACCGGCCGGCACTACCGCATATAAAATCCCCTACGGCGGTATGTATCGCTGGATTTCATGCCCTAACTACTGTGGTGAAATCATGATCTGGTTGGGTTGGGCTATTGCCACCTGGTCGCTGCCCGGATTGGCCTTCGCAGTTTGGACCGCTGCTAATCTGGTCCCGAGGGCACGCTCACATCAGAAATGGTATAAAGAACACTTCCCGGAGTACCCCTTGAATCGTAAAACCTTGTTCCCGGGTCTATGGTAATCTATTGAATCGTGCTAGATATACCAGTTTACTGCCGCCCTGCGTGCGAGTGTTAAAAAAGTAGTCAGTCCCATGGTATCGCTAACCTGTGGTGTCAGGTTATTCAGACTAATACCGATTGTCTCCATCGCTGTATTGCAGGCATACAATTTAAGACCCATTTCATGTGCAATCTCTAGCTTTTCTTCTATTGTATGGAATTTTCCTTCCCGGATACCTTTCTGCATCATTTTCAGTAATTCTGGATCGGTTTTATCGCCATCCTCAAGATGGCCCTTCATGAAGCGGCTTATCACTTCATAGGTTAGTAGTACGTATACTTCCATCCCCATTGACAATCCCACGATCGCCAGTGAAAGAGCATTACTGACCCTGTCATAAGAACCGCTGTGTAAAATTATTGTAATTCTGTCTTTGGATATCGAATCCTTCTCGTCGGCCATAAATTTCCCCTGACCCGGGTCTTCGGCTGCTGGTAGAAACCGGTAGATGCCCTGAGTTTATTCTAAACGATCTTATATGGTTACTACCGATAAAGCAAAACAGCTAATGAAAATCATGAGCATGGTTCATCGGGGCTTCATAATTATCGTTAATGCAGTGATGTCCCCGTATAACAAGGGCAGCCTCCGTAAAGCTGCCCTTGTCAGAAAAACCAGTTACTAGTACCAACCGTATTTCTTGACCGAATCGACCATTGCCTTGATATTTTCCGGTTTCGCGTAGTCAATGGCACTGCCGGCGCTTAGAATGAAACCCCCGTTTTTACCTATCGTCTTTATCAGTTTTTTACAGAGGTCTTCCACATCCTGAGAAGAACCGGTTTGTAAAATTGTCGGGGGTACTCCGCCCTGGATACACATATGACCGCCCAGCACTTCTTTCGCCCGTTTGATATCGGTAAGTTCACAGAAAAAGACTACCTTTCCTTTCGGTAATTCCAGCAGATACTCCAAACGGTCATCCCAGATTCCTTCCCAGAAAGGTGCTGAAATATATCCCGAGTCCACATTGGTCATGATGGCCTTCTTCAAAGTAGGCCAGTAATATTTCTCGAACTGCTCGCGGGACATAAAACCCTGCGAACCGCGGTGCAGTGGCATCCCGGCCCGTGGCCGGTATCCTTTTGCATCAGGCGACGCCGGAACTACCCTGCTACGCTGCCATTCAAAAATCTTATCGCAAGCGGCAAGCAGTTTGTCCGGGCAGCGGTACATGTCGATCATCGCCCCACGCATGCCGCGCAAATTATCCGAAATCGCATCGAAAGGCGCAGAACCAATTCCCCCGCCGAAGATCCGGCTGCCGTATTGTGATGGGTAACCCAGGTTGATCATAGCTTCGGAAAAGACTGCTCCTTCCTTGGCAATGCGCTGTTGTTCCCGGGCAACTTTCACCAGCTTTTTCCCCAATTCTTTAAACTCCGGAGTCAGTAGAACCGAAAGCAGACCGGTGAAACCCATACCACCGATGAAATCGCGAAAAGGCGGCAACTTGGCAACTGGACCAAGTGCACCGTAAATGCGCGGCAAATAATAACGGAAAATAAAATCAGATGGATCATTTAAGAAAAGATCGTATTCTTCCGCCTTCATATATTCGCCTTCGACAAACTGGTACGGCGTATCAGGCGGCAAATTGTATCCTGGCCAGCGCTGATGTTTCACGTCGAGGGTCTCGAGCACATGCCCGGAACTTACCAGCATCATGCTCGCCCCGGTGTCCGGTTCGAAATCCAATATCGTTCTCAAACAGGCTTCTTTATAAGCCGTATGGTCATAATACATCGCCGATAGCGGGATACCGGCATACATTGCCGAAAAAACCCCTGTCTGTATGCTGACCGGGACGCGGTCCGGTATCCTTAATTCGATTGCATCATTCATCCGCTTTTCCCGTTCCGCCAGCAGTTGTTCGGTAGTCTTCCCATGCTTCTTCTCAATCTCGTCTTTCAAAACCTTCAAACGCTTCCTGAAATTGTCTCCAGTCCATGCTTCATTCTTCATTACTAACCCTCCTCTTCTGGCAAACCGTGTAAAATTCAGCCCAATTCTATGGCTGGATGTAGTTTATGTCAAATATTGTACGCGTATTATTGTCTTCTTATCCGGGTTTTTTTTGATTGCAATTTATCCCTTTGTGACACTATTATAATAGAGCGGGTCAAAGTCACTGACCCGCTCTATTATTCTGCGTCTGATGATTGATCGTTATTTTCCTCGCAATGGTGGCATTCCGGGAGGAAAAGAGGCAATTCTCTTCGCCGGTACCAACGACTCTTCAACGCGGCCTTCGAACTGGCTCTGGTAAAGAGACGCATAAAATCCCTTTGCCACCAGTAGTTCGCTATGGCTGCCTTGTTCCACGATATCCCCATCTTTCATCACCAGTATCAGGTCAGCGTCCCGTATCGTCGATAACCGGTGCGCAATAATAAAGCTGGTGCGCCCTTTCATCAGATCCGCCATCGCTTTCTGGATCAACACCTCGGTACGCGTGTCGACCGAACTGGTCGCTTCATCCAGTATCAGCATTTTCGGATTAGCCAGGAAAGCCCGGGCGATCGTAAGTAACTGCTTCTGTCCCTGGGAAATGTTACTCGACTCTTCATTGATTTCCAGATCATAACCTTTGGGTAACGTTCTCACAAAATGGTCGACGTAAGCCATTTTCGCCGCCGCCAGCACTTCATCGTCAGTCGCTTCGAGCTTGCCGTAACGGATGTTTTCCCGGATACTGCCGTTAAAAAGCCATGTATCTTGCAGTACCATTCCAAACATAGCCCGCAAGTCCTCGCGGCTGAATTCCCGGATGTCGGTCCCGTCTATCTTGATCGAACCGGCATCGATATCGTAAAAGCGCATTAACAGTTTCACGATAGTGGTTTTTCCGGCTCCGGTCGGCCCCACGATCGCAATCCGTTGACCTGGTTTAATATCTGCAGAAAAATTACCGATAACCACTCTCTCCGGATTATACCCAAACCTGATATTCTCGAATATGACTCTCCCCTTAATATTTTCCAGGCGGGTGGGTTGGGCTCGTTCTGGCGGCTCTTCAGTCTCATTAAGAAATTCAAATACTCTTTCTGCTGCCGCTGCCGTAGACTGTAAAGTACTGGCGATGGTCGCCGCCTGGGCTATCGGCTGTGTGAACGAACGCACATATTGAATGAAAGCCAGGATGTCTCCCACACCGATTGCGCCGCGTATCGCCAGATATCCTCCGAGTATACTGACCACAACATACGATAAATTTCCTACAAAGGTCATGATCGGCATCATCAAGCCGGAAAGAAATTGCGATTTCCAAACAGCCGCATGTAGTTTGTTGTTTAACTGGTCAAACTGCTCTATCGATCGGGCTTCGCCGTTGTACGCCTTCATCACTTTGTGCCCGCCGTACATCTCCTCAACATGACCGTCGACCCGCCCCAGTAAGCTCTGTTGCCTTTGAAAATGACGCTGCGAGGCTTTTACTACTCGGCTGATAATTACAAACGAAAGCGGGAGCGTTAACAATGCAACAACCGTCATTAACCAGTTGATCGTCAGCATCATCACCAGTACCCCGAGAATCGTCGTTACCGATGTGACTATCTGGGTCATCGTTTGTGTCAGTGTGTTACTGACGGTGTCGACGTCATTGGTGACCCGGCTGAGCGTATCGCCGTGGCTGGTAACATCGAAATATTTCAGCGGTATCCGCTTCACTTTTTCGGCGATGTCTTTGCGGAACTTGTAAGTTATCTTCATCGCTACACCAGTCATAATATACCCCTGGATGTAGCTTAAAATGGCACTTAAAACATATAGAATTATCAGAATCACCACTATCCGGGCAATATAGGGAAAATCGATTGCCGCTCCGGGCACATGCATCGCTTTGGCTACAACACCCTCAAAAAGCCGGGTAGTCGCATTCCCCAGCAACTTGGGACCGATGATCATGAAAACCGTACTGGCTAATGAAAAAAAGATGACGACCGCGATCGAGATTCGGTATGGCTTGAGATATTTTAAAAATGTAGTTATTGTTTTCCCGAAATTCTTCGGTTTCCCCCCCATCATCATCGCCATCGGACCGGGCCCCATCGGTCCCCCGCCCATCGGCCCGCGCGGCGGGCCGCCGTTCTTGGTCTCGTTTGCTTGCCGGCCGTTAAACTGTCTCATGAGGCAAGTTCCTCCTGTGTCAACTGGGAATAGGCTATTTCGCGATAAACGGCACAGCTCTCGATCAGTTCTTTATGAGTACCGATTCCGGCAATCGCTCCTTTGTCCAGAACGACTATTTGTTCCGCACCCATAACCGTACTCACCCTTTGCGTAACGATTATTACCGTGGATCCCCTGGTCTCTTTTTTCAGGGATTTTCTCAAGTCTGCCTCAGTCTTGAAATCAAGCGCCGACAAACTGTCATCAAAGATAAAAATTTCCGGTTGCCTTGCCAGGGCACGGGCAATCGCCAGACGCTGCTTCTGGCCACCAGACAGATTAGCCCCTGCTTGCGCCACTTCGGTCTGCATTCCTTTTTCACTGGTTGCGATAAACTCTGTCGCCTGGGCAATATCGCTATACTTTGCTACCTCTTCACTTGTTGCCCTGTCATTTCCGTATTTGATATTCGATTCGATACTACCGGAAAATAGTACCGCTTTCTGCGAAATGTAACCGATCCTGCTGCGCAGGTCGTGCTGGGTAACATCTCGCACATCCAGTCCGTCGACCAGCACCCTACCGGCCGTCACGTCATAAAACCGTGGTATCAGGTCGACCAGCGTCGATTTGCCGCTGCCAGTACTTCCGATAAAGGCAGTGGTCTCCCCGGGACGGGCAGTAAATGATATGTCGCGCAGCACGTTGTCCTCGGCTCCCGGATATCGAAAAGTAACACCGTCGAACTGGATCAGGCCTTTCACCTCTCCGTTGTATTTGTTCGGTTTCTCCGGGTCCTTGATCACCGGTTCGGTATCAAGTACTTCGCATACCCGGCCGGCGGAAACGCTGGCTCGTGGCACCATCACAAAAACCGCGGATATCATCAGAAAAGCCATGATAATTTGCATCGCGTACTGCATAAAAGCCATTAAATTGCCCACCTGTGTCGTTCCGGCATTGATCTGGTGTGCGCCGATCCAGATTATCAGTAACATGACACCATTCATTATCAACATCATAAACGGCATCAGGAATACCAGAATGCGGTTCACAAAAAGATTAGTCTTGGTTAAGTCGATGTTAGCTTTATCAAACTTGTCTTCTTCATGTCTTTGCGTATTGAAGGCCCGAACGACCATGAGTCCGGTCAGCATCTCCCTGGTCACAAGATTCAATTTATCGGTCAAACGTTGCAACGATTCGAACCGGGGCAATGCTACCAAGAACATGATAATCATCATCGTCAGCATGACACCGACTGCCCCGGCAATGACCCATAACATCGATTGGTCAGCGCCGATTACCCGGATTATACCGCCGATTCCCAGAATCGGCGCGTAAAACATTAACCGAAACAGCATGACCATTAACATTTGTATCTGTGTGATATCGTTTGTGGTCCTGGTTATCAGCGAAGCGGTGGAAAACCGGTCGAACTCTGTGTTGGAGAAACTCTCCACCCGGACAAACAACCGCCGCCTTAAATCGCGCCCCAACCCTCCGGCAATACGTGCCGAAATATAACCTACGATAACCGATGCTGTTGCACCCGCCAGCGTCAACAGCAGCATTAACGACCCGATTCTCATCATGTAACGCGTTTGAACATCGCTTTCATTAATTCCGATTGCTTTGTACTCGACCGCAATATAGGCGGTTGCATATTGTTTCAGCATCGTTTCGGGAATGGTACTGATATTCTTTTCAAACGCATTCCGGATAAGATCAAGTTGCTCGACAGGAAGCTGACTTATCACAGTAAACGGGTCACTGCCCGGCGGTAATTCGATGCCTGCGTTAGACAGTCCGTTCTGTTCGATAGCGGCTACGACTGGAATGTATTTTTTGAATATGGCATCCAGTTCTATCACCTGTTGTTTTTTGATTGATTTCAATTCGTACAATGGCTTTTCAGCGAGCGCCGGATAGCGTTTGATATACCGGGAATAATCCTCGGCTGAAAGTTGCGACCTGTCCAGTAAGACGTATTTATCGAGCGCTTCCTGTTTTTCGGTATCCGCCATGAAGAGAGCAATCTTGTGTAACTCTGATGCCCGGATAGCACGCGGAACCGCATTCTCGACACCTTTCTGCTGGATTCCGATATTTACGATATTGGCCATGTATGCCGGCAGTGATAAATCGGCCATCGCCTGACCGAATAATAGAATAAATATGAGGACTATCCCGGCACTGTATGGTTTCAGGTACCTGGTAAGTTTAAGCATGCATAATACTCCCGCAGCGCCGCGATGGAACTGTTCAGATGATCAAGGAACGTCCGGTGGAAATGTTAAACAGTCTTCCAGGAATACGTCTGATCTCGGTTCGAGCCATCTGGCTGATGATATCTGTCAAAAATATATATCTTAATTAATGGTTTATAAGTTAAACTATATTACCAGTTAAGATAATCACTGTCAAAACTTTGCACTTCAGGTGTTTTTACTACAGGTTCCGTGATTTATAATAGCCGACAATGGCCGCTCTGACCTGTTCCCGTGAAGATTTTCCCTCGGTCAGCAGTCGGGCAAGTACCCTGCCGCGCCTTTCGATCTCGCCTTCGATTTGCTCCTGGTCATACCCAAACTTCTTGGCTAAGATATCGTACATTTCTTTTTTGGAAGTAAATACCAGCCGGTCGGTGCCCAGTTCACGGGTCACGATCATCTGTATGGCTATCCCGTTCTGATGCGCAAAGAGTACGCTGACTGAATCTACCTGACGTATCGGCTCGGAATAGCGGTCTTTACCGCGCATCGCTCTGATATTGATTATCGCTCCCAGGCGACTGATGGTAGACGCAGGCAGTCCCAGATATTGATTGAGCAGATATACTGTCTCTTTAGCTGAGCGTGCGTGAATCGTCCCACCGATTGCATAACCCTCATTCATCAATTGAAATGCCTTGTGCGCCGGCTCGCCCCACATGTATTCCATACGGTCGCCGCTGAATTCTTCCGCTACCAGGTAAGAATCGGATGGTGTTATCCCATTTAGAAAAGAGAAGTCTTCTAAAAGACCCTGCATGCGCACTTCTTTCACCGCTGGGTGAAGAAAATCAAGCAGTACATTCAGCATTGTCGTTTTGCCCGCTAACATAGGACCGGCGGCAACCAGCACCGAAGCCCTTTTTTCCATGATCATCCACAAAATGCTGGCCAACCGGAGGTCTAAAGTTCCTGAATTATAAAGGTCGAGGACTGAGAGCCGGGTTTCCGGTTCCCAAAACCGTCCCCCACCCCACGATCGATACGCAGCCATCTTGATTTAATAGTACATGGTACGGCGGTGTTTGTTAAGTTGCTGAATACTTATCTTGTCGGTTCCAGGTCTGCTTCACGCCTGACCCGTCCGCTATCAAAAACATACTTTGCTACCGGCACACCAATCGCTGTTATTTCTCCGTTTGTGTCTATCTTCAGGCAAGCCCCCGAGGTAATTCCGTAACCTGGAGTACCGGCAGATTTTAAAGTCAGGGCAACCTGCAATTCTTCCCATTGATCGGCCTCGCCGTGAGTGTCACAGATAACCGGCGCAATCCCCAGGCACGGAAACAATTCTGCAGTAGCATCGTCATCCGGATCACGCCAGCGCACCCACTCCCTGGCTAGCATGATACTGCCAGCCGATACCCCGAAAAACAGCTTCCCCCGTTTTGATAACTCGGAAAATATCCCCGTAAAATTCTTTTTATTCAGTATTTCCATACCGGCTTCGACGTCGCCGCCACCGACATATATCGCGTCCGCCTGCTGTAATACCTCCCGGGCTTTTCCGAGATCCGCGTTTTCCGGGGCGATCAAAGCATGTGTCAGAGTACAGCTCCCCGCCGCCCGGATCATCGTTCCCATGCGCTGAAAAAAATCCCTGTTATCTCCGGTCGCCACCCCGACGTAAGCGATATCGGGTGCTAATTTGCCGATATCGCGCATTATCTCTCTAAAAATACGCTCCGGACTCGCGCTTCCTCTGCCACCAGCCAGCAAATATACCGGTTTTACTTCAGTCATATCTTAATCTGCTTTCCCGGGATTTTCTCCCGGTCAATATAATTCTCCAGGTTAATATCAAACACCGCCCGCGATACCAGGTATTTCCCGGATATCTCTGGAGCAATGTCTTTTGCGAAGATAACGGATATCTTTGCGTCTTTGCCGTAAATTTCCCGTAGTATTTCGGTAACCTCATTTTTTAGCGTTGTTTTCTCTACAAGCGGTGTTACAACAATTATTTCATATTCTCCGTCTCCGGTCTGGATTAGCTTGTAAAGATCGATTTTATCTATCTGGCTGACAGTATCGTCCAGTTCCCGTAACGTCACTAACCGGCCCTTTTTCGTCATAGTCAGATTTACCGTCCGGCCGCATACTGCCGATAAAATTATTCCCTTGTCCCGTCCGCAAGGACAACTGCCGTCTTCTTTTAAATAAACCAGGTCTCCGGTATCGAAATGTACCAGGTAACTCCATGAATTATCTAACGGCGTTACCAGGATCCGGCCCGGAGAATGGGGAGGCCAGACGGGCCGCCATCTCTCCGGGCCGGGCA
>JBBITI010000029.1:34364-35746 GCA_037440885.1 Dehalococcoidales bacterium
CCAGCAACGGCCCGCCGTGTTCCTCCAGTAGCGGTTGAAAATCTACCCGGCTGAACTCCGTATTTTGATGAAAATTACCGCACTCGCACTGCATAAACACATAGCCGGTCTCCGTGCTGCCGTATGAACTGGCTGTAGGAACCTGAAATACCTGGCCGATTTGCTTGTAATGGAGTCTTGTCGGGTACTCGTAAGTAAAAGTAACAATGCGCGGCTGGTATACTTGCTTTCCGTTGGCACTGATGTACCGGCAGAGTCGCGCCAGCATGGCAGGATTGGCTTCTAGTATTTCCGGCTGGAACTCGTTCAACTCATCAACCATGCGGTCCATGATTGAATTCGTCCAGACCAGGGGATCGGTTTTTTCATTCAGATATAAATACCGGTTCACACGTCTTTTTTCGAACGGCAGGTCGACGCTATCTGATATATAACCTACATTGAGCGGATTTACTAAAATTGCCTCTTTAGGCGGTTGGTTTATAAAAGGCGCGGTATGGGCATTCAAACGCCAAGATGCCCGTTCCGCGGCGTCCCACCATTTTTGATTCCAGATATTGGTGATTTTGTCGTTGGTCGTCCCGCTGGTTTCCACCAGATCTATCTCACCGCTCGCCATCCCCAGCGCTATATCCTTATTAGCCGGCAGAATAGACCCGGGAAAGTTCTCCCGGATATCTTTTTTAGTCAACGCCGGCATGGCTGCAAAGCGATAATCGATCTCCGCAGTAGAACCGGGATCCATACGCCGCCATGACACATAAAGCGGTACCTTTTCCAGTGCAGTGTTGAGTGCATGGGTAGATTGCTGGTAATATTCTGAGGGATATTTCCATCGTGGGATTAAAGCATGCCTGTCTGTCATTTTCCCGATAAGTTTATCTTATTCATCCCGCAGATGGATGTCAAATATGATAATCTTAGTCTACTATATTTTAATTAATTATTAAACGGTCTTTAGTTGCGATAACATTAGTTTTCCGGAATTGGATATTTTTACGAGGTAATGATGAACATTGAATATGTTGTAGATGACCACAACTTGAAAATCATGCGCCTGGAACTGGGTAGTTGGGCTACTAATTGCTATATCGTTGTTTGTCCCCGGACAGGCGAAAGCATCCTCATCGATGCTCCTCCCGGCGCGCCCACCCTGGTTAAACAATTGAAAGACACCCGGCTTAAACTGATATTGCTCACCCACAGCCACATCGACCACTACGCCGGATTATCCGCCCTGCGTGAGCGTATCCCCACCCAGTATGCTGTCCATTCTGCCGACAACCAGCACTGGCTGCCTTTCCCCCCCGATAAACTGTTGCACCATGGCAGCAAATTCAAGGTCGGCGATGTGAAGATCGAGACTATCTTCACCCCGGGGC
>JBBITI010000030.1:0-31314 GCA_037440885.1 Dehalococcoidales bacterium
CCGTTCCACGAGGGAATTGTTTCTCCAGAAATGCCTTATCAGCCTCGAATTGTTTTTTCAAGGGTTGCGGAAGGGAGTATGGTAATATCTTATTAGCTGGATAATGTATAATGCCCGTTTTTATCTTACCGCTGACAAGTGACTTCGTTGACAGTAAATTCAGCTTGCAATACACTTTAATAATATTCCTTTAGATTTATTTCCGGAGGTTTGATAACCGCCAGTGAACAGCAAAGAATTACGTTCGACATTTCTCGATTTTTTTGCAGATCGAGGACATAAAATATGGCCTAGCTCTTCACTTATTCCCCATGGTGATCCCACCCTTCTCTTAACGAACTCCGGTATGGTCCCTTTTAAAAAATATTTCTTGCGTGAACTGATTGCCGATAACCCCCGGGCGGTTTCCTGCCAGAAATGTTTTCGCACCAATGATATCGATTCGGTAGGCGATCCCGGCCATCTTACCTTTTTTGAAATGCTCGGGAATTTCAGCTTCGGCGATTATTTTAAGAAGGAGGCTATCAACTGGGCCTGGGAATTTGTGACAGTGACTCTGAAATTGCCGGAAGATCGTCTCTGGATAACTATCTATAAAGATGATGATGAAGCGTTCGCTTACTGGAGAACGCTTGATGTGCCGGCTTCCCGCATCGTCAGGCTCGGTGAGAGTACAAATTTCTGGGGTCCCGCCGGTGATTCCGGTCCCTGTGGTCCGTGCAGTGAAATTCATTACGATTTCGGATTCCAGCCCGGGTGTGATCATGCCGAATGCCTGCCCGGCTGTGATTGCGGGCGCTATTCCGAGATCTGGAACCTGGTTTTTAACCAGTTCTACCAGGATAAAGAAGGCCGCCGCACGCCGTTAGCAAAACCGGGTATCGATACTGGTATGGGGTTGGAGAGGGTACTATGTATTCTTCAGGGCAAACGGACGGTTTATGAGACTGACCTGTTTGTTCCTTTGATCGAAAAAGCGGCTGCTCTGTCCGGTCAACGCTACGGTTCTGATGAGCAGACGGATAATGCCCTGCGCATCGTCGCCGAGCATAGTCGCGGCATTCCGTTCTTGATTGCCGACGGAGTCTTGCCTGCTAATGAAGGTCGTGGTTATGTCCTGCGTCGTCTATTGCGTCGCGCCGCTATTCATGGCCGGAAAATCGGTATGAATAAGCTTTTTTTGACCGATACCGCGCCGTTGACCATTCAGTACCTGGGTGATATTTATCCGGAACTGATGCAGAAACGTGATTTTATCCTGAAGGTCATCTCCGTTGAAGAAGATAAGTTCAACGAGACGATAATCACCGGATTGGAGTTGGTCGATGCTATTATCGATACCCGTGAAGTCAAGGAGTCGAAGCTGATTCCTGGGGTTGATGTTTTTCGCCTCTACGATACCTACGGATTTCCTCCTGAGCTTACCAGTGAAATAGCCGGCACTCGCGGCATTCGAGTTGAACTTGATGGTTTTAAACAGGAAATGGAAAAGCAGCGGGAGAAAGCTCGTGCCGGTCAGCGTTTCGGTCTTGCCGATAAAGGTACGAACATCGCAGCACTGCTTGGCATCAATGATACTCAATTCACCGGTTCAAAGCAGGCCCGGGATAACACAAGGTTAATCGGAATCGTCGTTGATGATAGTCTAAGCGACTCCATTTCCGAAGGCCAGGAAGCTACCCTGATTTTGGAAAGCACCCCGTTTTACGGGGAAATGGGCGGTCAGGTTGGTGATACCGGTAAGATAATCGGGACTCAAGGTACCTTCTCAGTGACGGCGACTATCCGGATGCCTCCCGGTATTATTGCCCACAAAGGCAAAGTATTGTCCGGAGTTCTTTCTGCCGGAGAAAATATACTGGCCGAAGTCGATTCTGAAAGGCGTCTCGATATTGCCCGGAATCATACCGCTACTCACTTGCTCCAGGCTGCCCTGCGCCTGGTTTTAGGAGAACATATTCAGCAGCGCGGCTCGCTCGTCGCTCCCGATCGACTTCGTTTTGATTTTTCCCATCTCGTCCCCATGTCGGCAGATGATATCAAGATGACCAATCAGCTTGTCAACGATATGATTCGGAAAAACTTGCCGGTCTACGATGAGGAGATGCCGTATCAACAGGCCATCGAATCCGGCGCGGTCGCTATCTTTGATGAGAAATACAGCGATGTCGTCCGTGTTCTCCGCGTGGGTATGCCTCCTGTCAGTGCCGAATTGTGTGGGGGCACCCATGTCCATGCTAGCGGAGAAGTGGCCTGTTTCCATATTGTCGCTGAGAGTAGTATCGGCACCAGCCTCCGTCGTATTGAAGCGGTTACCGGGCGCGGTGCGGAGCGATATTTCGAAGACCGTCTGAATGCATTATCCCGAATAGCGGATTACCTGGAATCGGAGCCTGACCGGGTACTGGAAAAAGCTTCGAGCTTTGTACAGGAATTGAAAGAATCTAAAAAGCGCATTTTGTCTCTTGAAAGAGAACTGGCACTGACCAACGCCAAAAACATGCTCGCCGGTGTACAGGTCGTTAAAAATGTTAATTTGATCGCCGGCAGGATGCCGCCCGTGCGGGTCGAGATTCTCCGGGAAGTAGCGGACTGGCTCTGTGATCAGGTGAAGAGTGTCGTTATCGTCCTGGGAACGGTTTATGACGATAAACCGTTGTTCCTGGCAGTCGTCACTCCTGATCTGGTGGCTAAAAAATACCACGCCGGTGATATCGTCCGCCAGGTTGCCCGCGTCACCGGTGGCAGCGGTGGTGGTAAACCAAATCTCGCCCAGGCGGGGGGGAAAGATAAAACCAAACTTGACGAAGCGCTTAAGCTGGTCAAGGGCCTTATTTAAGGCAGGTGCAGGAGGCTATACGCGCGTTATCGGTCTGGATATCGGCGACCGCTGGATTGGAGTTGCGGTAAGCGACCCCGGTGAGATACTGGCGACCCCGCTGAAAATAATCGAGCGTACCGCCAGTGCCCGGGATGTTGCGGCAATTATCGAGTTGATTCAGCAGTATCAGGTCTCGCGGGTCATTGTTGGGCTGCCGGTATCGATGGATGGCACGATCCGGTCTCAGGCCGAAAAAGTAAAAACCTTTGTCGAAGCCGTTTCTGCCTGTACCGATACTGTTTTTGAGTATCGTGACGAACGGCTTTCCACCCGTTCCGCACAAAAATTGAGACAGGCTTCCCCGGGAAAAAAGTCTGCCTTGAAAACCAGGGACGATGCCCATGCCGCCGCGGTAATTCTCCAGGGGTACCTTGATGCCAAAAGGCCGTAACCCGTGATTGATTTGCCGGTATCGTTTTCGGAGTATTTAGCAAATTGTCTGTTTTACATACGGTAAAAGATTACTTGGAAGTGACCAAGCCCAAAGCTACCCTGCTGCTCACTTTCATCGCGGTTACTACCTCGGTGGTCGCCTTTGGCGGCTTGCTCTTCAACCCTGTGGTATTGCTTGTTGTTGGTATCACTGTGCTGTTTGCCGCGGCCGGGGCCAACGGGTTGACCAATTACCTGGATCGTAATGTCGATGCGCTCATGCAGCGGACCAAACACCGGGCGCTAGCCGCCAAACGCATCGATCCGCCGGAAAAAGTGCTCCCGTTTTTAATTATCCTCGTGATCGCCGGTTTGTTGCTGTCCTGGTTTCTCACCAAAGACCAGCCGTGGCATCCGGCTTTCCTGGCCAATCTTGGCGGTACCGTTTCTTCGGTCGTGTGGCGCAAGCGGGCAACCTGTGTTTTCCCTCAGGGGTTCCTGGCCGGGTGTGCCCCGGTGCTCATTGGTTGGTTTGCGGTAAATCCGCAATTCGGTTGGCAGCTTGCCTTACTGTGTGTTCTTATCGGTCTCTGGCTGCCGTTGCATGTCTGGAGTGTGATGCTCTCCCATCGTCAAGATTACCTGCGGGCAAAAATAATCTATTTTCCGGTTAATGCAAGTGCTAAAGTGAGTATCATGCTTCTTTCCGGGTTTGCTCTGGCTCTCGGCGTCACTGCTGTTGCTATATATTTTGTGGGTGGTTTTTCGGTTCTTTACCTGGTAGTTGCTTTAATATTGAGTCTCGTGATGTTATTCGCCACCGCGAGACTTAAAGGTCCGGATATCCCGCGCAATGCCTGGAAGTTGTACCGGTTGTCTTCTTTCCCTTATTTGGGCGTGCTGTTTTTAGTTATGCTTGTTGATGTCTTGTTGAGAAACTGATGTCCAATAATATTTTTCAGATTGTCACACATAATGCCGGTGCCGCCCGTGCTGGCGAGTTACATCTGCCTCACGGTATCGTTCCGACGCCGGTCTTTCTGCCGGTGGCCAGTCAGGGTACTGTCAAAGCTCTGTCTCCCGGCGAATTGAAAAATATCGGTGTGCCGATGTTGCTGTCCAACGCCTATCACCTGTACTTGCAACCCGGTATCCCGGTCATTGAAAAAATGGGTGGCCTCCATAAATTCATGGCCTGGGATCAACCGATACTGACTGACAGCGGCGGTTACCAGGTCTTCAGCCTTGCCGGATTGCGCCGGGTGAATGATGCCGGGGTCACCTTCCGTTCTCATATCGACGGCAGCGAGCACCTGCTCACTCCGGAACTGGCAGTTCAATATCAGGAATCGATCGGATCGGACATTGCTATGGTGCTCGATGAATGTCCGCCGCATGACGCCGCTCGGGAAAAAACCGTCCAGGCCGCCGACCGCACCCACCGCTGGGCGGAGCGGTGTCTGAAGTCGGCTAAAAAGCCTGATCAGTACTTGTTTGCCATTATCCAGGGTGGTATGTTCGCTGATCTACGTCGTGATTCTGCGGCAACTCTGGCGTCGCTTGATTTCCCGGGATATGCTGTCGGTGGCTTGAGTCTGGGTGAAGAGAAAAAGACCACTTACGCCATGATCGAAGCTGTTGTTCCGGAATTACCGGCAAACAAACCTCGTTATCTCATGGGTATCGGTGCACCGGAAGATTTGGTCGAGGGTGTCTTTCGAGGGATCGATATTTTTGATTGTGCCTTGCCTACCCGCGTGGCTCGGAACGGCGCCTTGTTCACTCCCACCGGTCGTATCAATATCAGGAATGCCGCCTACCGGGAAATATCCGGACCGGCCGATCCGGAATGTGATTGTTATACCTGCCGGACCTTCTCCGCTGCCTACCTCCATCATTTGTTCACCGCCCGGGAATTGCTGGTTTATCGCTTGACCACCATCCACAATCTTGCATTTATTACCCGGCTGATGCAGAAAATCCGGGATGCCTTGCTGCATGGCCGGTTCGCTGAATTTCGCCAGGAATTCTTGTTGCGCTATCGTGCTACCGACGAGAAGGTACGGTTGGCGCAGAAACAGCAGTGGTTAAAGTCACGTTCCCGTCCGGAAGCTGGATAATATACTATTATGTAAACTAACCACCGGCTAAAGTGTAAAGGATATGTACTTCATCCCCGCTCTTGACCGGTTTTTGCATTTCATTCGGATAAGCGTCTTGCCCGTTGATGTAAACGCCGACATAATTATGGAGCCTTCCCTTGTTGTCTATGAGCATCTTTTTCATCGCCGGATATTGCTTTATGATTTCTGCGATACATTCCCCCACGTTCTTCCCTTCTACCTCGATGGCTTCTTTCTCCCCGGCTACGGGTTGCAGAAAGATCGGCATGATAAACTTCACGCTCATAACGTCCCTTCCTGTTTATAAGTCTTCAATCTTTTTCAGATGTTAGTCTCCGCATCTCCACCGCAGTACCGGCAATTGGGATCCCTCTTTATGCCCAGTACCGTGAAACGCATCCTTAGCCCGTCGTATACCAGCAACTGGGAGGTTAACAGTTGCCCCGCCCCGGTGATATATTTTATCGCTTCCTTTGCCTCCAGCGCCCCGATTACCGCCGGTGTCACTCCGATTACTGGTGTTTTTTGCTTTGGAATATCGCCGTGATAAATGCAACCCAGGCATGGTGTAACGCCGGGTATTATCGTAGTCATTCTTCCCTCAAATCCGGCTACCGCGCCGTGGATGAAGGGTATTTTTGAAGTAAGAGCAGCTTTGTTAAGGATAAACCGTGTCGCCAGGTTATCGGTCGCATCCAGAATCACATCGACACCTGATGTTAATTCGCCAATGCTGGATTCACTGATTGTCGCTACCATGCTTTCGATATTGATGGTATTGTTCAAGATTCTCAGTTTATTCGCCGCCGATTCTGCTTTATTGCTTCCGATGTCATTAGTCCAGTGGGCTATCTGGCGGTTCAGATTGGTCATCTCGACGATATCATTATCTACGAGGCGCAGTTTACCCACCCCCGCCGCCGCCATGTACATCGCAATCGGCGAACCCAGCCCCCCGACTCCTGCCAGCAGCACCCGCGCATTTTTTAGTTTCTCCTGGCCCTTCTCTCCGATCTCCCGCATCGTGATTTGCCGGGTATACCGCTGTAACTCTGCATCCGTAAGCATCTCTTTTCCCCTGCTCTCTTTCCCTTGTTGGCAGTATCGGTATAGTTATACCGGTTGGTTATGTTTTTCACCCGGTGAGGTCGTGATTTATACTATGCCTTTCATTGCCTGTTCCCTGGTTCATGTTCGGCATAATGTAACTTTTCCGCTTGATCCCATCTTATCATCTTTGATAATCAGCACACCAGTAACCCCGTCAATGGCAAGAGCTTTCTCCAGTCCTTTCGTTATGTCATTCGGAGATTTGATCATGTTCGCTATCGCCGTCGCTGCGGCATCTGCCAGCGGTGCCGAACGGGATATAACTACAACCGCGTCGGCTTTGCCGGTACTAAACGAGTGGCCTACAGTCCCCGATGAAGTGCAGACCCCCGCCGGTGTTTCTTCCGGGCGGATCTCTATCCCTATTTTACCGCTGAAAGGTGAATCTCCTGCATAAACACCGACCGCTCTCGTTTTGGTAATGCACAGAAAAATGTCGCCTCCGTTTTCGATGATTACCTCCGGAGAGAAAGATAATAGTTCCTTACCGGTAAATTCGGCGATTGCTCCTGCTACCGCAGCCATTGGGCCGACTCCGGCTCTTTGTCCCGCTTCGAGCATTGATCGGACGATTAATGGTGCGTCAGAATTTACTGCGAGCGGCACAAGCGAGGTATGGAATTCGGGACGGCGGACGATATATTTTTCCACCTGGGCGCGGTACTTTCTGACCAGCCGCCGGGTTTTGTTCTGCAGGTTCTCGTTAGCGGCCACATAAAGATTGGTCTCTTTTTCCAGTATGCTGAAAGAGACCAGGTCTTTTGCCTTGACTCGTTCCCGGTAATTCAAAGGTCTGCCTAAAAATGTAACTCCATGGCGCGTGGCGGACATGCCTTCAGACATAGTTCACAGGCAATACATTTTTCGTTCTCAAAAGTTACTTCCCGCGTTTTTTCATCCTGCATAAAAGCTCCCGTCGGGCATACTGTCACGCATACCCCGCAGTGAGTACAGCGCTCTTCGTTGCGGGTCACGTCCTGGCCGAGGTCCTGTATCTTGACTCCGGTCTCGGTCAGAAACAGAATTCCGTTGTCGTAATCCGTACGTTCTCCGGTTAATTCCATGACCAGCAGTCCTTCTTCATCCGGGGTGACTGATGCCTTCAGGATATTGAAATCCAGGTTGAAGTCCTTGACCAGCTTGCTGACAATCGGCCGGTCTACCAGCCTCCGTGGAAAGTGAAGTACGATTTTCTTCGATATTACCATCTTTTTCCCTCTAGCCCGGTCACTGGCAGCGAGAGCAAATTTATTCGACGCGCCGTTCTTCCAGTGGTTTGAAGCCGATCCCGGATTCTGTTCCGGGTAGTGGTGCTACAGGTTGTGTGAGCAGGAAATCCTTCCGTTTTATCCAGTCTTTTAGAATTTCCGCTACTTCAACCGCTCTCGAATAACTGGATAACGACGCGGCGGGTATCTCCTTGCCAAGCAACTTGATGCTTCCGCTCTTTAATTCAGCGTAAGTTACTTCCCTCAGTATTTCTGATTTCCGGTTGGGATAAGCATCGGAATAATCTACTACCGGGGCGTAAATTTCGGCATCAGTAACTGTGGTGTATCGTAAAATATCCTCTGATAGTATTGGTATCGGAATGCCGAGGCCGACCGCCAGACTGCTACCATATCCCTGCATGCTGATGCCCATCAGCCATCGTGAATTCATCTGTTTCAGGTCTCCGATTACTGCCAGCGTGCCTCCGCCCCGTTTCGGTACCCCGTTTTCTGTTCTCAATACCGTGGGGTCGTGCTGGGTTCCCTGCCAGGATATGTAACCCACGCCGCCACCCAAAAATATTTTGGTTCCTATCCCGATTGTCTTGTATAAAGGGTCATTTAACAGCGGCGATAGTTGACCGGCGCTGGAATAATTGGCATTGCCCAATCTTGGTTTTAACATCCCCATGTAGGTATATATGGTTCGTTCTGATAAATTCACCGCCACATTATAATTCTGATAAGAATTCCGCATATTATAGAGTACCACCTGGTTTAAATCCTTTATGTTGATCCAGGTATCTATTTTTTTTCGCGGGTAACAGTCTGTTCCGTATGCGGAAGCCGTTAACCGGATGTCTTTCCCGGCCACCAGTTCTTCGATCACATGGCCGCCGCCATAATTGAATTCGCCGGGATAAATCTTGTTGCGGGGATCGTCATCGGGGATTGCCGTAGCCCCTATGATTAAATCGGCTGCGGCCAGACCGGTATATGCCGGGACATCGTTTAGATAAACCCGTCCGCCTCCGAATTTTATTCTCGGTTTGGCATGCCCGGTATTGAAATAGACCATTGAGGAACACATCGTACCGAAGGTGCCCGTAGTGACCACGTCCACCTCCCGCGCTGCCTTTTCAACACCTTTTTCCTGGACGAAATCGATTATTTCCTCAGCCGTCAGCACGACTGCCTGGCCTTTTTTTATCTTCTCGTTGATTTCTTCAATCGTCTTAACCATAGTATCATGATAGATTTGGTAATGATTGGTTGTCAACAGGAGACCTTTGTACAGGCTATTTTTCTTGGATTCCGGCTTATGTCCTGCCCCTATTTGCGGATTGTTATTCGTCGTTGATGAGCGGGTGCTGAAAAGGAACACTTTCCGGGATCGGCAGATCCAGCGCTTTCATAATATCGACAGCGTTTCTTGGTGCGTAAGCTTTCCAGTGATTGTTAAAGAAAACGTAAGCACAGGTGGTCTTTTCGACGGCGGCTGTCACTCTTGCTGTCAGTTCTCTGATTTCTTCCGGTGAATATAGATAACAGTATCTGGTCTCCACGTTCCCCTTCCACCACATCTCCTTGTTTCTCCCGTGGAAACGAAAGTAAGCAAAATCTGCTGTGTTAGGCACATCATCGGCCAGCGAAGAACTGAATTTCGGTTCATCAATATTTACCCAGGCTATCTTGTTTTCCCGGAACAGGATGGCAGTTGCCGGATCATCCGTCCAGCTGCGGTGCCGCAGTTCGATTGCCAGGCGGAACTGCCTGAAATGATTGATGATCCCCTGCAGTATGCTTTGTCCTTGATTATCATTGGTGAAACTGGGGGGGAATTGGGCCAGCAATGCGCCCAGCTTACCGCACTCTGACAGTGGTTCGATACCCCGGCAGAATGAATCCACGTCATCCTGGCTGACAGCATCGGCTTCTCCGGTTGCTTTTGCATACATCCTGGGATGGGTGAATTTTTGCCAGAGTTTTACGGTAAACCGAAAATCCGCGGGGACTCTTTTTGCCCAGTTTTTCGCCATATTCGGTGCCGGTGGTCGGTAGAAGGTGCTGTTGATCTCTACTGTGCGGAAGTAATGGCTGTAATACAACAGTTCATCGACTTTCCTGTCCGCTGGATAAAAATAACCGTTCCATGTTCCCTCCCCTTTTGGATAGGACCAGCCTGACGTTCCGATATAAAGGTTTTTCACAGCCATTTAACCTGTCACAAGATAAATGCCGCACCGTGTTTCACCGCTAAACAGCGGGTCTTATCAGTAAAATCGGCAGACGCGATTGTTTAATGATATAAGCTGCCACGCTGCCGAAAAGTACCCGGCTCGGTCCGCTCCTTCCACAGGGACTCTGATTATTTTACCAAAATCAATACCGCTTTTGACAGGGTGAAACAAATATTCTATAATGGCAGTCGCTTTCCTCATCGGTATCCGTTTATGCCCTCTCGCAGGAGGGGACTTGACAATAGAACTTCAGTTCTATTATAATCCGCTTGATGAAAGTGCTCTGTTTGCTGTTGCCCCATTTGCCTCTGGAATGTGAGATCGCTGGAAATCCCCGGATCAGCCGGGATGCCACGGTTGTTGTCCGGGAATCCGGTTCCCGCAGATTGCTGCTGGACTATTCTCCGGAACTTACCGGCCTGCGCTTGGACATGGACTTGCAACAGGCGATGGCGCTTTATGATGGTATCCGTATTGTCCCTGCCAATATCTCTCATTACTGGCGCTGTTACCACCGTATTCTGGATGCGCTGGAAACCGTCAGTCCGGTAGTCGAGGGTATCGAGCTGGGTCTGGCTTATGTCGCGATGGATGGTATGCAGCTTATCTATAAAGATAATGCCGCTTTCGTTGCTGCTGTCCGGCAGGTTTTGCCCGCCGGTTTTTCGCCCCGGATAGGTATCGGTCGCTCTAAATTTCTTGCCTGCCTGTCCGCCCGTCAATCCCCGGGAACGGATGGTTCCCCGGTTTTGTTGGACAATCCTGAATCTTATCTGAAAGAGCTTCCCTGCGATGTTTTGCCGGTGTCTCCGCAGATTTTGCAGAGACTGCATGATTACGGTTTGCGGACATTGGGACAGGTCAGTGCTTTGTCTCCCGGCCCCCTGCAATCCCAATTCGGCCCGCTTGGTCTCCGGATATGGGAATTGGCGCAGGGTCGTGATGACACCCCCCTGTATCCCCGTTCCTTCGAAGAGACGTTTGCCGAAGATATTACCCTGAATTGGGCAATGACCTCGATCGAGGCGCTGGTTTCCACTGTCGAATCTTTATTGGTGAGAGTCATGAAGAGAGAACAGCGCGGTCGGGGGATTACCTGTTTGACTGTCTGGACGCAGTGCAGTGGCGGACGGCGCTGGGAAAAGACCGTTAACTTTAAGGAACCGGTTGTGGAAATGAAAAAGGCTCTCTCCCGTATTAAGTCTTACTTCGAGAACTTCCCTCAGCCCGGGCCGATGGAACAGGTCGGGATCAAGATCAACCGTCTTGGTTATGGTGTCGGACGGCAAAAAGGCATTTTCCCGGAAACCAGGGCCCGCGACCATTTGCTGGATGATATCAGGCAGTTAGACCTGCGCCTTGGCGATCACCAGGTGTATCAGGTCAGGGAGATTGAACCGTGGTCGAGAATACCGGAAAGACGTTACGCACTGGCCCCCTTAAACCGGTAAATCAACCGGAACCGCTCAAAGTCGTCGCGAGTATTTCCGGGCATCCGGTCGCTTTATGGACGGGGCGGCGCCAGCTTGTTCAGGTTGTGGAGGACCGGTGGCGTATCGATGACGAATGGTGGCGGCATGAAACCGTCTCCCGTATGTATTACTCCGTCCGACTTGTCTCCGGTCTGAAACTGGTAATCTTTAAAGATCTCATTGGTGGTGAGTGGTACCGGCAATGAGGTTCAAACAATTATCGCACAGCCGGGATCTTTGATTTGTCATATGGAATATGCTGAGTTACATTGCCACAGCTACTATTCTTTCCATGACGGTGCTTCGTCGCTGGAAGAATTGCTGCTGCAGTCTAAGAGCCTGGGTTATCGGGCACTGGCGGTTACCGACCATAATAACCTTTGTGCCGCCATGCGTTTCGCCCGGCTGGCTCGTTCCCTGGAAATGCAGGGAATTATCGGCGCTGAGTTGACGCTTAAGGGAGGCTATCATTTGACCTTGTTGGCGGAAAACCGGGATGGTTACCGCAATCTGTGCCGTCTCATTACGGCTTGCTATTCCGCTGAACGCAAGAACCCGGAACTCGATCCTTCTTTGCTCCCCCGGCATGCTGCCGGCCTTATTTGCCTTTCTGGCTGCCCGGAAAGTGAACTGGCAAAGATGATTGATTCCGGGCAAAATGACGCAGCCGCCTGCCTGGTCTGTCAATACCGGGATTGGTTTGGACCCCGGAATTATTATCTCGAATTGCAGAATAACCTGGTCCAGGGCAGTGCTGTTCGTAATCGGAGCCTGCTGGCTCTGGCGCGGCAAAATGGATTGAATGTTGTGGCTACCGGCAACGTCCATTATCATGTCCGGGAAAGGCACCGGTTGCACGATTGTCTGGTGGCGATCCGCCATTGTAAAAGCCTGGAAGAATCCCATCTGGAGCGTAAAGCCAACTCGGAATTTTACCTGCGTCCCGTGTCCGAATTAGCCGGGTTGTTTGCCGGGTGTCCGGAAGCGCTGACCAATACCATGGAGATTGCGGGTCGTTGTACTTTCGATTTGATTAAAGACCTTAGCTATAATTTCCCTTCTTATCCTGCCCCGGAAGGATTTACGGTTCAGAGTTACCTGGAAAAATTATGTTTTGATGCCGCCGTTCGACGTTATGGCTCGGTTACTCCTGAGGTCGATAAAAGATTGGCACAGGAGTTCAGCCTGATCCGGAAGTATAATCTTGCCGGTTTTCTCCTGATGTACCATGAAGTGATCAAACTGGGTCGCGAGGCGATGATTAACCAGGGCTTGTGTGAACCGGATTCGCCCCTCGAAGAAAATCCGCCCGGGCGGGGCCGGGGCTCTTCGGTTGCTTTACTTGCCGGTTATCTTATCGGTCTTTCCCATATCGATCCCTTAAAATATGATCTGTCGCTAGAGCGCTTTCTTCCTGCTGATGCTATGAGTAATGTGCCCGATATCGATCTCGATTTTCCGCGCAGTATCCGTGAAGAACTTATTTTAAAAACCCACCGGAAATGGGGCTGGCAGTATGCCGCTCTGACCGGGACTATCTGTACTTACCTGGTGAAAGGCGCGGTGCGGGATCTCGGTAAGGCGCTTGGCTTGCCGCAGGTGGAGGTCGATCAGTTAGCCATGTTTGTCGATTGGGGCAGCGCCCGGCATCTCGCATCCCAGATGCAGAAATCGCCCCATTTCAAGAGCAAGACCGGCGACCGCGCCTGGCGTGAATTGATTAGTCTGGCGGCTGAACTGGACGGTTTTCCCAAGTATTTGGGACAACATCCGGGAGGCATGATCCTTTCGTCTTCGCCTTTGACTGATATTGTTCCGGTACAACCGGGTGCTATCGAGGGTCGTTATGTTTGTCAGTGGGATAAGGATAGTATCGACGATGCTGGTTTTGTCAAAATCGATTTCCTGGCACTGGGCGCTCTTTCCCAGCTTCAGGAAGCCGTCGAGCTTATCCGCCGGCGCACCGGCGTAAAGATTGACCTCTCGCGTATCGATTTCGACGATACGGCTGTCTACGATATGTTATGTAGAGGTGATACTATTGGTATCTTCCAGGTCGAATCGGCGGCTCAAATGCAAACGATTACCCGGCTTCGCCCGCGTAATTTACTTGATATGGCCCATGAAGTGGGTGCAGTCCGGCCCGGTGTGGGTGTTAATCATGGCGTTCAGGAATACCTGGCTCGCCGTAGCGGGCGCAAACCGGTTACCTACGATCATCCTCTGGAACAACGGGCGTTGGAGCGTACCCTCGGTATCATCCTTTTCCAGGACCAGGTTAATCAGGTTGCTATCGATGTTGCTGGATTTGCTCCCAGCGAGGCCGACCGGCTGCGCCGGGCTTTTGGTCGGCGGCATAATGAAGAATTGATCTCACAATACCGGCAAAAATTTTTGGCTGGCGCCCGGAGCCGTGGTGTCAGTGAAGCGACTGCGGCGGCTATTTTTAATAAGTTCAACGGGCAATATATGTTTCCCGAATCGCATGCCTTCGCTTTTGGTGTGACGGCTTACCAGGTAGCATGGTTGAAATTTTATTATCCGCTGGAGTTTTTTGTGGCTATTTTCAACCAGCAGCCGATGGGTTTTTATAATCTGGAAACCCTGAAGGAAGACGCGCGCCGGCACGGTATTCAGGTTTTGAATCCGGATGTTAACAAGAGCCGGCCTGAATGTGTCATGGAATATATCGGCACTCCCTCCCGGAATGTCAAAACACTGCCGGATAACGGAGGTAAAGACATATCATGTTATGCCGTCCGTCTGGGCCTCTTGAACGTAACCGGGCTTGGGGATGTCTCAGCCCGCATGATCGAAGCTGGTCGGGCTAAAGAAGGTGCTTTCCGGAGTATCGGTGATTTCCTGGAAAGGAGTGGGGTACTGGAAGAGGTGGCTTTCAACCTGGCGAGCGCTGGCGCTTTTGATAGTCTTGAGCCCAACCGGCGCCGGGCAAAATGGGAGATCGGACTTCGCTATCGACCGGTAAATTCGCAACTGCCGTTAGCTTTGCCGGTGGCTCAGGATATCGTCGAGTTGGCTGCCCCGGACTGCTGGGAAAATATGAAAAATGAATATCGCGTGCTGGATCTTTTCCCCGCCGGCCATATCATGGCGCTGCTGCGACCCCATTTAAGTGGCAATCTCCATTGCAGTAAAGATATCCCTTTTCTGCAAGACGGTGATGCTGTGGTCACTGCCGGGCTGGTGATTCGCCGGCAAAGACCGTTGGCTAAAGTGGTCTTTATTACACTGGAAGATGAATTTGGCCATATTCCCCTGATGGTTTTTCCCCGGGTATACGAGCGTAACGAATATAAATTCAAATCACCGTTCTTAACGGTCAAGGGGAGAATGTCCCGGCGCGATGGTACCCATACTGTGGTTGTAAACCATGTCGATCCGTTTAATGCTTTGGATAGGGTACCGGTTTCTCGGGATTGGCGTTAGTCCGGGTTGGCTAGATCTTGACCATGTCTGATGTTTGATTGGGCTGTTGGCACAGGTCGGCAACTAGCAGATTGAGTGCCAATTCATTGTCGTACCGTCCGGTCTTGATCGCGATATCGGTATCAAGAAGTGTCTGGTATATTTGCTTGAGTCTGTTTTCGGAATAGCGTCCGGCTTGCTCAATGGTTCGTCTCAGGGCATAGTCATTGTGTATTCCGAGTGTGTTTTGGATGTGGCTGTCCGGTTTCCCGGCCGCTTTCATTGCTTTCGCCCGGATGATCATGCGGAACTGCCGGTCAACCATAAACAGAATATAAGCCGGAGCGGCGCCGTGCTGCAGTAGTTGCTGGAGTGTTTCCCCCGCCAGTTCGTATTTCAAATTCATGATGGCGTCGATCAAAGCAAAGATACTGACATCCTGGGTATAAGCTACCATCGAACGCACATCGTTCTCTTCGATACGGCGTCCTTGAGTGAATAAAATTAATTTTTCGATTTCACTGGCCATGGTCCAGAGATTGCTGCCAACCAGTTGCATAAGTACATCCTGTGCCGCCGGTGAGATACTGCCCCCCATGTCGGTCACCCGTTTCTGGATCCATCCCTTGAGCCTGAGCTCTTTTATTAAAGGAAATGATCTTATCTCTGCTCTGGTGGCGATCGTTTGGAAAAAGCCGTTTTTCTTGGTCGGTCCGGGTTGTTCGTTTTCAACCAGAACCAGGATCGTACTGCTCGGGATGTTGTTGATACACTCGGCGAACTTTGCCGGGTCTTTTGGTGTTTTTTGCTCTTTGTTTCCCTTTGTTTTCTCGGTTCTGGCAACCGCATCGAACCGTTCGATGAGGTTGCTGACGATAACAAGGCGTTTTTCGGCTAAAAAAGGCACTGTTTCACAGGCATGGTTTAGTTCTTCTACCGTCACTCTCTGTCCTTCCAGGATTACGGTTGACATTTCGAGTATCGAGCTGTCTCCCAATCCCCGCTTGATTTCCTGTAAAGACAAGGTGCGTGAATAATCGTCAGGACCGGCGAGTATATACAACATCGAACGTGCCTTGGATACTACTGTAACACTGTACTGTGTTAATCAAAATTTTAAGTTGGTGTTATGCCGTGTTTTTTTGGCGGTCGGTCTTCTTTCTTGTCCCGTGTCATCTCTAGGGCGTCGATCAATCTGCTTCTTGTCTCCGCCGGGTCGATGATGTCGTCGATATGCAGATGCTTTGCCGGCAGGTAGGGGTTGGCAAATTTCTCACGGTATTCGTTTATCTTTATTTGCAGAAGAGCCTCCGGATTTTCCGTTGTTTCCAGTTCTTTGCGGAATATGATCGGGGCTGCCCCCTCCGCCCCCATTACCGCTAGCTCGGTGGATGGCCAGCAGTAAACAAAATCCGCCCCGAGGTCTTTACTGCACATCCCAAGGTAAGCACCCCCGTAAGCTTTGCGGATGGTGAGGGTTATCTTGGGAACTGTTGCTTCCGAATATGCATACAGCATCTTCGCCCCGTGACGGATTATGCAGCCCCACTCCTGGTCCGTGCCCGGCAGATAACCCGGTACGTCTACCAGGTTGATGATCGGTATATTGAAAGCATCGCAGAACCGGATGAAGCGGGAAGCTTTGTCCGAAGCGTCGATATCCAGGCATCCGGCTTTGTATAATGGTTGATTGGCAATAATACCTGTAGTATATCCGTCCAGCCTGGAAAAACAGGTGATGATATTTGTTGCGAATATCGGGAAGAGTTCAAAATAATTTTTCTTCCCTTCACGCCGGTCGAATATCCGCTCGATCAGTTTACGCATGTCATAGGGCCTTCTCGGATCTGATGGGACCATCTGAAAAATATCCGGGTCCAAACGTTCTGCCTTCGCTTCCCATTCAACCTTTGGCGGCTGCTCGCGATTGCTCTGGGGAAGATAGCTTAATAATTCTCTGATGTTCCGCATACAATCATCTTCGGTGTCTTCTGATCGGCAAACGACCCCCGCTTTCTTCTGGGCATTGATGGCGCCGCCCAGATCTTCTTCATTGACGTCTTGGTTGGTGACTGCTTTGACCACTCTGGGGCCGGTGATGAAAGCGTTGCTGATTCCCTTTACCATGAAGATAAAATCCATCAATGCTGGTGAATATACCCCGCCTCCGGCAGTCGGTCCCAGGATCGCACAGATTTGGGGAATTAGTCCCGAAGCCTGTGTGTTACGGAAGAAGATTTGTCCGTAACCGGCGAGAGCATCTACCCCGTCCTGTATTCTGGCACCGCCGGAGTCATGCAATCCGATAACCGGCACGCCGGCTTTCATCGCATTTTCGAGCACGCGGCATATCTTTTGAGCGTGAATCTCCGATAGCGTCCCCCCGCTGCTGGTAAAATCCTGTGAGTACACATACACTTTCCGCCCGTCGATGTTTCCCGATCCGGTTATCACGGCGTCGGCGGCTAGTTCATTTACCGCACCTCTGCTCTTGGCAAAAAGACCGATTTCTCTAAAAGAACCCGGGTCTAACAGTCGGTCGATACGTTCTCTCGCATTAAGTTTGCCCCGTTTTTTCTGGGCTTCGACCCGTTCCCGCCCCCCCATTTCCTTCGCATTTTGGAGACGGGACTGCAAGTCGCTTAATTGTCGTGCCTTGATTGTGGCGTCTTCGGACATATTACTCCTCTTTCCCCCAGTTCCTCATCAGTTCTTTCACGCGCTGGGCGAGTTCTGGACTCGATCGTAAACGCTCGATGAAAACCGGGCAACCCTCAAGCATTGAATTCTGCGCTGCTGCTGCCATATTTGCCAGCAGACTCTGCATGTTATTATCCGGAGTTGACATACCGCTGATACCGGATGCCGAAGATGCTTCCATCTGGCGTCTCAAGTCTTCAGCAGAAAAGCGCATCGGTGTCACACAAGTCTTATACCACGGGCATTCTTTGCACTGCATTATGCGATACGCCTCGTTTAAGATCTCGCTCATTATTTCTCCTTCATTAATTTGGCATAACACGGGCAAGTTCTGCGACAATGGTTTCTTTGTTTGGGAAAGCTCCCACTATTTTTTGAATGATTACTCCGTCGCTATCCAAAAAAAGAGTTGTCGGGATGGATAATATCCCGTAGTTCTTTGCAACCTGGCCGGTCTTGTCCAGGAAAACAGGGATTGACAACTGGTTGGTGCTGAGAAATTCCTTCACTTTTCCCGGGCTTTCCTGGATGTTAACGGCAAGTACAGTCAAATTTTTATCCGCATATTCTTCAACAATCTGCTGGAGGTAAGGCATTTCCCGACGGCACGGACCGCACCATGTAGCCCAGAAGTTTATTAGAATTGGTTGTCCGATATATTCTTTCAGGTGGACTGTTTTCCCATTGAGGTCGCTCACACTGAATTCGGGAGCCTTGTTTCCGATCTTGGTTCCAATGGATGGCAAATTTTCCCTTGAGGTCAAGCTGGCTCTTTCCTCCGCATTACAGGCTGGAACTAATATGCTTGTACAAATTAGTAGACTGAGAAGTAATGCCTTGGTTTTCATGTATATAGTATTCCCTTTGTTCTGTCCCGGTTCTGGATTCCTTGTCGGTGGTTGTGGTCTTATTTTACCCTATATCGTACCTAATAACCAGTTCAGCCGGTTTGCCATTACCAGAATACCGGTAGCAATAAGTATTAGACCGCTAAAGATGTAGATAGCACTGGAAAAGCGTCGGATGTTTTTAAATACAGGCGAGAGATAATCCAGGGCGATCCCGGCAGCCAGGAAAGGAATTCCCAGCCCCAGTGAATAAGCCGCCAGCAGCAGGGCTCCTTCTCCGGCTGTCTCTGAAGTGCCGGCGAGGACCAGGATGCTGCCCAATACCCAGCTTGCACATGGTGTCCAGGCAACCGGAAATACTGCCCCGATAATAAACGGTCTTAACAGTCCGAGTCGCTGTACTGGAGATATTCTTACATTGGCTTCAAAATTCAGCCATGGAATTTTCCACGCCGCCAGCATCAAGATTCCGAATAAAACCATCACAATACCGGCTATTTTCTGGATAACAGTCATGTATCCTGTTAGAAACGTACCGAGAATTCCCGCCCCCAACCCCCATAAGGTGAACACTAATGTAAAACCGGTGACAAACGCCAGCGATCTGAAAAAAATATAGAGACGTTTGTCCTTGCCCGGTTGTTGTAATCCCGAAATATTCGCCAGGTAGACCGGTACTAGAGGTAATATACAGGGCGAAATAAAAGAAAGAAGCCCGTATCCGAACGCCAGAAATACTGAAATGTCCATTAGTTAATGTTAGTTGATTTCAATGGAAGTAAGCAAGAAAATGATTTGATGGTCTGCATACTGCAAATGCTTTATAATAACTGAGCGTTTGTTGCATACGATCGAAAGGAGTAACTTGATTACGGTTCAACTCGATAATCTGTTTTCCCCGGGATCTATTGCTGTTATCGGTGCATCTAATGACTTGAACAAGGCTGGCGGTCGGTTTCTCAAAGGCTTGTTAGATACTGGTTATCAAGGCCGTCTCTTTGCTGTTAATCCCACCGGAGGAAGTATTCAGGGTATTCAAGCTTACCGCAGTGTCCTTGAAATTACGGAAGAGATAGACCTGGCTATTCTTACCGTGCCCTCCCGGGCTGTTCCTGAGGTTATCCGGGATTGCGCTCAAAGTCGTGTCCGCATCGCTATTGTTCACAGCGCCGGATTCTCTGAATTGGGTTCTGCGGGAAAAGAACTGGAACAGGATATGTTAGGGTATGCCCGGGCCGGTGGCCTCCGTATCGTGGGACCAAATTGTATGGGTATCTGTGTTCCATGTGCAAGAATAAATACTATCGTCTCCGGTTTTGGTGTCGGTGAACCGGGGCATATTGCCTTTATTGGCCAGAGTGGTTGGGTAACCGAAAATGTGGTTGTTCTTGGAAGAGAGCGTGGCCTGCGTTTCAGTAAGATTATCAGTATTGGTAACCAGAGTGATCTGACGATCGAAGATGTTATCGAGTATCTCGCTGAAGATGACGATACTCGTGTTATTGCTTTTTATGCCGAAGGTTTGAAAAGAGGGCGTGATTTCGTTTCAATCATCAAAAATACCGTTTCTCGAAAACCGGTTATTGCCTGGAAATCGGGCCGTTCGGTCATCGGCGCTCGTTCCGCCTCGTCTCATACCGGTTCGCTAGCCGGTAACCATTTAGTTTTCGATGCGATAGCGGCACAAACCGGTATGACTGTGGTCGGTGATCTTGATGAATTGATGGATATGATGGTGGGTTTTTCTTCTCCGGTTTACCCGAAAGGAAACCGTGTTGCCGTACTGTGCGAGTCCGGAGGAGGAGCGGTGGCGTCGGCTGATGCTGCTGAAAGGCTGGGTCTCCAGATTCCGGTTCTCACCGCAGAATCGCAGCAGAGATTGATTGATGTCCTTACTGGTAAAATACCCCCTTTCGCCACCCCGCGTAATCCGGTCGATATCGTCTGGGGACCAGCCGATAATCCGGGAGTATTGTTTGAGGCGTGTGGGCGGATAATGCTGTCCGAGACGGATAGTGCCGTGATGTTGGATTATCAGAAGTTCAATGAAGCTTATGCGTTGAAGTTATCCCGCTTGGTAAACGAGACTCATAAGCCGGTTTTCATGGTACCGGGTTATGTCTCTTTTGCCCGTTCGGGTATGGCGGTTATGACTTCAAACGGCATTCCTGCTTTTGATACACCTGCGCGAGCCATTAAGGTTCTTGCTGAGTTAGTCCGCTATTCTGCGCGTCGTTACGGCTCTCATTGAACGCTATCTGGTTAGCCTTTTCAAGATCTTCCGGATAATTGATATTGAAGAATGATCTCTTGTCGGGGTCGAATTTGAGATATTCGGCTTTTTCGACATACCTGACCTTAAGGTTTTGTACTATCTGGTAAATGGATAACTTATCGTTCTCTAGTGCATCATGGATGGTTGGAATGCAATTCTTGGTGTAAACCGCATGAAGCGATTCCAGCATTTGTCGTTCTAGCCTGGGAACAACGGCATCATAACCAATTGCTAATTCGGTCATGTAACGTATCAGTTCGGTATTGATGAATGGCATATCGCAACCCACCGTTACCGCATAGTGATTTTTGGTTGAGAGCAGACCGGTATATATCCCGCCCAGTGGTCCCCTTCCCGGGTATTTATCTATCACTACCTGGACCATATGTTCCCCTAAGATGTCGGTTTTTTCAGGTGCGGTCACTACTATTATCTGATCTGTGATCGGAGTCAGCCGTTCAATGACACGGTCTAAAAGGTATTTACCGCTTACTATTGCTTTGGCCTTGTTGCTTCCGAAGCGGCGTTCTTTACCACCGCAGAGTATTATCGCCGAGATATCCTTGTTCATGTTTCAAATTCGGTGGCATCCGGACCATGCGTAATAAGCCGCCGCCTCCGGCAACCTATATGATTTGAGTGTTATTTTGTTTCCCGCAATCTGCAAATCCCGGTGTGCTGCTTTTAGTTTTTTACACTCGCTTTAGCGGACTCTACGGTACTGAGCATCAACATGGTCACCAGCATCGGTCCGACTCCGCCTGGTACCGGTGTCACTGCTTCCGCCTTCTCTTTCACACTTTCGAAGTCGATATCACCCACTGTCTTCCGTTTTTTTGTCACCGGGTCTTCGACGAATGTTCCTCCGAAATCGACTAGAACAGCTCCTTCCTTTATCATATCGGCATTAATAAACTTCGGTTTATTCACCGAAACCACTATAATGTCTGCCCGCCTGGTATACTCGGCCAGATTGGCGGTGGTCGGATTGCATAAGGTTACGTTTGCTCTGGCTTTATCATTGTCTTGTACTAGTATGGAAGCGAGTGGTTTGCCGACCATGTTGTCTACATTAACAATAACGACATTTTTACCTGCCGGGTTATAACCGCTTCGGACGAGGATTTCCTGTATCGCAATCGCCACCGCAGGAACAAATGCTCTCTGTCCGAGCCATGCTCTCCCCACGTTTACTGCCTGAAAACCATCGACATCTTTTTCCGGTACAATTGCAGCTAATGCTTTTTCTTCAGATAAATGTCCCGGGAGAGGTAGTTGTACGAAAATACCATGTACTGAGGGGTCGTTGTTCAAGCGCTGAATGTTAGTCAATAACTCGGTTTCAGATACATCTTGTGGCAGACGGCACATCATCTCTTTGATTCCGACTTCTTCACAGGCTTTGCTTTTTAGTGCGATATACGTCACCGAACCGGGATCTTCCCCGACTAATACTCCTGTCAGTCCGGGGACTATCCCCTTGCTGGCCAGTCTGGTAGTTTCTCTTTTCAGTTCTTCTCTTATTTCGGCTGATATTTTCTTTCCATCAAGTAATTTGGCTGGCATCTGTTTCTCCGTTTCTTTATTTATAGTTTCAATTTTTCAGCAGCTTTGACTGTATTGGTCATCAGCATTGTCGAAGTTACCGCTCCGGTGCCCCCCGGTACCGGGGTTATTGCTTTAACTTTTTCCTTGACCGTCTCGAAGTCAACATCTCCGACCTGTTTGTTTTTACCGCTGACCGGATCGGGTATGAAGTTTACCCCGACATCGATTACCACGGTATGGCTGCTGACCATATCTGCCGTGATTGCTTTAGCCTTGCCCATTGCTGCCACCAGGATATCGGCTTGTCTGGTCATTGCTGCCAGGTCTTTTGTACCGGTATGGCAAACCGTCACGTTGCGTTAGCACCATTCCCTTTCTGTATTAAGATACCGGTTAATGGTTTACCAACGATGTTACTGCGGCCGACAATCACTACATGCTTGCCCTCCGGGTTGTTGCCGCTTCGCACCAGCAGTTCCTGGACACCATATGGTGTCGACGGAAAGAAAGTGTCTTCGCCAAGTAACAATCGTCCGGCACTGATTGGGTTGGTGCCGTCCACATCTTTGCTTGGAGAGATGGCACTTTCCGCTTCTAGTGTATTCAGATGCTTGGGAAGGGGCAGGAATAAAAGAATACCGTGTACTGATCTATCGTTGTTGAGATCGGTTATCTTGCTGAGAAGTTCAGCCTGGGTAATGGTTACCGGAAGTCTGACTGCTTCTGGCACTACCCCGACTTCACCGCAGGTTCGGGTGATTCCTTTTAGATACGAAATAGATGCCGGGTCGTCACCGACTAGTAGTGTCGCTAATTTCGGAATTACTCCGGTTGCTTGCAATTTTGCGATCCTTTTTTTGAGATCGTCCTGCACCTGAGCCGCGATTTTCCTTCCGTCGATAATTTCTGCTGTCAATTAGTCGTCTCCTTCGTCTTTTTAAATATTAGATACCGGTTCTGCAACCGTCAACTCTGTATCTGCTCGAAGGGCGGCACTTTTCTGGATGCCGCCCTTCTTTACGTTCACGTTAATTTGCCTTGCCCGTAACGGGTTGCAAAATTTATATCTCCCGATTTTCCCGTCATTTCCTCAGTCGAATACGGTTTTTACCTGAGTTCAAACAACCGGCCTCAGCTAGTCAACGTCGTGTAATCCCTTTACTTTTCCGGTCTTGACGTCAACATCTACTTTCCGGAATGCCGGGTTGGAACTCGTCGCGGGCAACATCGAAATATCTCCTGCTACCGGGCAGAGGAACTTGGCTCCGGAATAGATTAGGACGTCGCGTACCGGAAGAGTCCACCCCTTCGGCACGCCTTTCAAATTTGGATTATGTGATAGTGAAAGGTGCGTCTTGACCATCATCGTAGCATATTCATTATACTTGGGATCTGCTTCAAATGCTTTCGCCTTCGCTTCGGCATCAGCGGTCCATGACACTCCAGCTCCGCCGTAAACTGTCTTGGTTATCTTCTCGACGCGTTCTCTAAGCTTCATTTCATTCGGGTAAAGGAAATGGAAATCGTTCTTCTCTGTACATGCTTCTTTAACCGCATCGACCAGTTCCTGGGCACCGGCGCCGCCTTGAGCATAATGGGCAGAAACCGCACAGCGAGCACCCGCCGCCTCGGCTGCTTTTCGGACGATCGCAATCTCTTCCTTCGTATCGGTGGGGAACATATTGATGCAGACAACCGGGTTGATACCTGCAGCCCGGATGATACCGATATGATGAACAAGATTAGCACAGCCTTTTTCAACCAGTTCCGGAGCGGAACGCTTGTATTCCTCTGGTAACGGCACTCCGGGTGTTACTTTGGGTCCGCCACCGTGCATCTTGAGGGAACGTACTGTCGCCACTAAAACGGATACATTCGGCTTAAGCCCGCTGTATCGGCATTTTACATTCCAGAACTTTTCAAAGCCAATATCAGCCGCGAAACCGCTTTCGGTTACATGGTAGTCAAACATCTTCAGGCCCAGGCGGTCTGCGATTATTGATGATTGTCCGATCGCGATATTAGCAAAAGGTCCGGCATGGACCATGCAGGGTTGATATTCGGCAGTGCAGCATAGGGTCGGATTAATCGAGTTTCTCATCCATGCCGTCATTGCTCCGGCTACCTCGAGGTCAGACGTGGTTACCGGGTTACCTTTTTTATCATAGGCTACCGTTATTTCTCCCAGTCTCTTTCTCAGGTCGGCTAGATCATTGACGATAGATAGTATTGCCATCAATTCAGAACTTACTGAAATAGCGAACTTGGATTGCATCAGAAAACCATCAGTCTTCTGATTTCCCAGACCGATAACAATATTGCGCAGGCTTTGAGCACAAAATTCGATTACCCACCCCATCTCGACACGAAGCGGATCAATGTCTAAGCGGCGCATGTGGCTGAGTTTTTCCAGAACCTGGTCTCCGTAGTTGCGTTCGTGTTGCATCCGGGCGGTGAGAGCCACCATCGCCAGATTATGTGCATTCACAATGTCATTGATGTCGCCTGTAAGCCCAAGCGAGAGTTCTGTATGCGGAATAAGCAGCGCATTCCCGCCTCCGGCTGCGGTACCTTTAATATTCATTGTCGGCCCGCCTGCCGGTTGTCGGATGGCACCGCCAACGTTTTCACCTCGTTTACCCAGACCTTCAATCAAGCCCATCGTCGTCGTGGTTTTTCCCTCGCCGAGCGGGGTTGGCGTTACTGCTGTTACCTCGATATATTTACCGTCCGGTTTGTTTTGCAGCCTTTCAAAAATTTTCAGGAAATCAAGTTTGGCTACTTTCCCATAGGCGAGAAGCTCGTCCTTGTGTAAACCAAGTTTTTGCCGCCATTCCTCTGGAGTTGGCATTTTCTCTCCTGCGGCTTCGGCAATCTGCCAATCCGCCATCTTGGACACATCATAGGGCATGCAGTTACCTCCTGATTAGTTAGTATTTCTTTTACTATTTTTATTCGTAGTTGGTCTTTGAAATATTTCACGGACCGCCGCAATGGCCGTATAACTTGATGTTAACACGGGATGGTTTTCGGTATCAGCGCCAACAACCGTTTGATCGCAGGGAAGACGCCTGAGAAATCTTAAATCCGGTAGACTGCGGGTGACAAAGGTCCGTTCTGCTAGAAATGGTTTCCTTATGCCGCCATTGGCACTGATCGCGAGCTTCAACTGAAAACCCTTCCCTGCTGATAACAAAGCTGAGAAAACATCGGAAACACCCGGCTTACTCGGCTTGCTACCGCAATCACTCGTTTTTCAGTATATCGTGGCTTTCTTCAGGAAGTCAAACACTGAAATCGCTCGGCCAAACATCGTACTATCAGTATATGTTCAGTATCCTGAAGGACTATTTTTCTTACATCTATCGGAACGCTGGGTAAAGTTAGTTAAGTCGATCTTTTATGTGCTCGTTAGTTGTTTTTACGGTATCTATTCGACGGTAACGCTTTTTGCCAGGTTGCGCGGGAAATCAATTGGACAACCCCGGTTTTTGGCAGTGAAGTATGTGATTAGATGTAAGGCGATGATATTCACTACCGGGGAAAAAAGTGGATCAACATGCGGGACTGGAATTATCTGGTCTACCAGTTCTTCGAGATTTCCGTTCTCCTCTTCAGTTATAGCAATTACCGGTGTCCCGCGCGCTTTGATCTCTTTTATGTTAGTTAACATGGCTTCGTAGGTATGATCCCGCGTTAGTAAAGCGATGACCGGAGTACGGCCACTTAATACAGCCAGAGTATGATGTTTCATTTCTCCGGCCGCCAGTCCTTCGGCATGGATGTAAGAAGTTTCCTTGAGTTTCAAAGCCCCTTCCAAAGCTACCGGATAATTGATCCCGCGTCCAATATAAAAGACATTATCATATTCTGCCAGATATTTTGCACATTCCACGGTTCTTACTTCATTATCCAGTACCTGTTGCACTTTACTGGGTAACTGTCTTAACCCGGTATTTAGCTCTTCTAAGCGACCGGAGGTGCTTTCCGCATAAGTCAAAGCTAGTAGATATAAAATCATCAACTGCGCGGTAAAACTCTTGGTTGCCGCAACACTTATTTCGGGGCCTGCCCGGGTATAAAAAACCTGGTTCGCCAACCGGCTTGCCGAGCTACCCACTACGTTAGTAATCGAAACTACGTTACAACCGGATTCTTTGACCCGTTTCATGGCTTTCAGGGTATCAGCTGTCTCGCCCGATTGTGTGATGGCGATTACCAGTCCCTCGGTGAGTGTATTATTGTAATAATTGAATTCCGAAGCTATCTCGGTTCTAACCGGGATCTTCAGCAGGTCTTCGAAAACGTGCTTTCCCACCAGAGAGGCATTATATGATGTTCCACAGGCTAGAAATAATACCGGGTCCGTCCGTTTGTTTTTAACGACTGATAGATCGACCATCGGTGATGCGACCCGCGCATATTCCCCGACTGTGTTCCGAATGACTCTGGGTTGTTCGTGTATTTCTTTGAGCATGAAATGCTCGTATCCGCCTTTTTGCGCCTCTTCGACACTCCAGAGTACACGCTGCTCTTCGCGGTTGGTTTTTTCCCCAAGGTGTTTGAAATCAACGGAACCGGGATTGACAATCGCCAGGTCGCCGTCTTCCATGTAAACCACCCGGTTTGTATACTCCAGTAGGGCCGGTACATCGGAAGCGATGAAATTATCCTGGTCGCCGATTCCGATAATCATCGGGCTGTCTTTTTTCGCAGCAATCAACTGGCTTTCGCCAGCCAGCATAACGATAATGGCGTAGGAACCTTCCAGCATTGTAAGGGTATCCTCGATCGCTTGAATCAGGTCGCCGTGGAAATTCTTCTCGATCAGGTGCGGTATCACCTCGGTGTCGGTCTCGGATACAAAAATATGTCCTTCAGCTTTAAGTTTGTTGCGTAGTTCCTGGTAATTGGTGATTACTCCATTGTGGACTACTGATAATCTCGATGAGCAATCTGAATGGGGATGCGCATTTTTTTGCGAAGGTCGACCGTGTGTTGCCCATCTGGTATGTCCGATGCCCGTGTGCCCTGGTATGGCCGGGACAATCTTGCTTAGATTGTCAACTCTGATGGCATCTTTGCATATCTGGATAGTATCGGTAGTGACTGCTACCCCACATGAATCATACCCCCGGTACTCGAGTTTCCGGAGACAGTTTATTAATATCGGGAGAGCTTGCCTGTTCCCTGTATAACCTACAATTCCGCACATAAATTTGTTCCTAGTAGATTCTTGATCTGTCCGGGATACGGCCGTGGAGATTCTTCATCGCCCGAACCTGGCAGTAATTCCCTAATATCGTTCCTGGTTCTGCCAGCGTATTACTCCCCAGTGAGCAACCGATTCCGATCATCGCCCCCATATTGACGGCGTAATATTCGCTATCGACTTTTATTTCTGCTTCACCGCTGCAGGCGTTGAAGTGGCCGCGGATGATGCAACCTTTATCGATTACCGAGTTTTCAATTATGGAACTTGGTCCGATTATGACATCATCGCTGATTACACTGTCTTTGATTAATGTAAACGGAGCAATCGACACGTTGTCTCCAATGCTCGTCGAAGGTGCAATGCAAACGTTCGGACCGATATCGCAGTTTTCCCCGATCACTACCGGACCTTCGATGTAACAGTTTGACTTGATTAACGTGTCCTTGCCTATCGAAACGGGACCTTTTAAGGTTACCCCTGATTCTATTATTCCGCCGAGTTTTGCTGGAATACGGCCGAGTATCGACCCATTGAGTTTGATAATATCCCAGGGATAAACCACATCGAGCCACGTTCCCGGTGTCTCGATCGCGTTTACTCGGTTTCCTTGCGCCATTAACGCGTTCAAGACGTCGGGAATGTCTAGCCTCTCCCCGATTTGTTCAAAGATGGTTCTGTTAAAAATATATATCCCGGTATTGATTCTATTGTCTTTCGTTTCTGCCGGTTGCTCGCTGATTTCGGTCGCGGTATCACCATCAATCGCCACGATGCCGTATCGACCTGTGTCTGAAATCCTTTTTATCAAGATGGCAGGGGCTTCAGTGTTGGTGAAACCGGCGATCGTTTCTGCATCGATCAGGTTATCCCCGTTTAATACCATGAATTGGTCTCTTCCTATCTCTCTGGCTTGCTGTAACGCATGGGCTGTACCTAATTGTCTGTCCTGGGTTACATAAACGATACGGACCCCGAATTGTTCTCCGTTCCCGAAATGGTCGAAAATTTGCTCTTTTCGGTATCCGGCTACGATAATAATTTCCCGGATTCCGTTAGTTGCCAGAGCCTCTACTACATATTGCAGGATAGGTTTCCCGGCAATACTGAGCATCACCTTCGGCCTGGTGACGGTAAATGGTCTCAGCCTTTGTCCTTCTCCCGCCGCAAGTATCACAGCTTGTTTCATTGACGTTTCCTAAAAAACCCGCGCTTCCGGGCTTATTATACCACTCACCGTTGCCCCCGGCCCGATAAAAGCATTGTTCCCCACCATCGTCCCGGTGTTGATCGAGACATTTATTCCGGTTTTCACCGCATCTCCCAGGATCGCGCCTAGTTTTCTCCTTCCAGTACCGACATTCCCTACCCGGATCTCTTTTTCATCCAGCCTCAGATTCGCAATTATCGTCCCTGCTCCAAGATTACATCCTTCCCCGATGACACTGTCGCCGACATAGTTCAGATGGGGTACTTTGGTCCCTTTCATAATAATCGAGTTCTTTATTTCTACGGCTGCTCCGATATGACAGTTGTCGCCGATACTGGTAAATGGTCGGATGTAACAGTTCGGTCCGATATCGCAATTGTCTCCGATGATGACCGGCCCGGTGATGTAGGCTCCTGATCTGATTTTCGTCCCGGAACCGATCGCAATGTTCCCGTTGAGAACGACGTTCTTTTCGATATCACCTCGGTTCTCTGGTTCAAGCCGCTTCAACATGATTTCGTTCGCGCCTAATAATTGCCAGGGGTAAGCTAAATCCAACCAGTAATCAAGCTGATAACAACTGATCGATTTGCCCTCATCAATCAGGATCTGTAATGAAGTAGTTATCTCGTACTCGCCGCGTGGCGAAGTCGGAGTCAGGGCAATCGCTCTGAAAATATCCGGCGTGAAAACGTAAACCCCGGTATTCGCCAAATTGGTTGGCGGGTTATCAACTTTTTCGTGGATTCGTATCGCCTGGCCTTCTTTGACCTCGACCATTCCGAGTCCTCTGGGATCGTCTACTTTGATTACGCCGATCTTATGATTCTGGCTCTTAATGAGTGATTCCAGATCTTTCCTGTTCACAATGATATCCCCGTTCATCATCAGGAAATTACTGTCGATCATTCCTTGCGCCATTCTAATCGCGTCTGCAGTGCCTGACTGACGGCGTTGATTTATATAAGAAATATTCACCGACCATTTCGACCCATTGCCGAAATATGATCGGACTTGTTCGTCATGATATCCTACAATCAGAATAATGTTTTTTATCCCTGCCTCTCGAACTTCGACGATCAAATGTTCTATTATCGGTCGGTTTGCTATTGGTAGCATTACTTTCGGTCGTGTGTACGTCAACGGACGCATTCGGCTGCCTTCACCGGCGGCCAGAATTACTGCTTTCATAAGTCCAACCTTTTTAATCTTCTGTGACAACCCGGGTGATTATCGACACTGCCTTATCGTAAATCTGCTGTGCCCGCATCGCGCTCTTGGCTTCAACAGTAATTCGTATCTTCGGTTCGGTACCTGACGGTCTACAGAGTAGCCAACTGTCTTCGAATAACAGCTTACAGCCGTCGCTCCTGTCAATACTCTCAGGTTTGAGGGTTTCAAGTGCGTCCAGAAGATTGTTGAATTGCTTCGCCTCACCGGTGATACTGCCTCTCAATATCGGATATTCCGGTATGTTTTGGATCAGGGCGGACAATCGCTCTTCTGAAGCTAATTTTGTGATCAGGGCAGCGGCGTAGATTCCATCCGGACACAGCGAATTGCCGGGGAATATCCAGGCTCCCGAAGGTTCACCGCCGAAGTCCCCGCCTTTTTTTAATAACCCGGAAACATAAGTATCTCCCACTTTCGTTCGGGTTACTTTTATACCCGTTTCTTCGACTACCATTGAAGCGTCAACGGTGGTGACGATAGACTTGGCGCTAAGGTACCGGGCTAACAGAACCAGTAACTTGTCACCTGGTATAAACTTGCCCGTCTCGTCAATAGCCATCATGCGGTCGGCATCACCATCGTGGGCAATCCCAATGGTTTTCATCTCCCGGCAAATCCGCATCAGGTCGCTCAGGTTCTTTTCAACGGGTTCAATGTCATGTGGGAAAAAGCCGCTCGGATGGCTGTTGATTGCTATTACTTCACATCCCAGTCGTTGCAACAAGATGGGAGTAATTACTGATGCTGCCCCGCACCCGCAGTCTACCACGACTTTTGTCTTCTTGCTGAGACTAATGTCATTCATGATCCGCTGAATGTGATTCTCAACCGCTTCGGTGTAAAAATGGAAGTCGGTTTGCATCTGAAACCATTGCGTTGTCTCCGGATATTTCAACAGTTCTTCCAACTCTTCCTGTTGCTTGGCGTCGTAGCTGGAACCGTCCGGATTGAAAATCTTTATACCGTTATATTCCGGTGGATTATGCGATGCAGTGATCATCACCCCGATCTGGCCGCTCCTTACAGCAGCGGCTAACGTAGGCGTTGGGACGATCCCTGCGTCGTGACACTTGGCTCCGGTCGACAGAAGTCCGGATAATAAAACCCATTTTAATGAATTCCCCGATGTCCTGGTATCACGACCAATGATGACATCATTTTGCGTTTTTCCCAGGGCTAAACCTACTCCCAGCCCGAGTTCAAGCAGGTGTTGGTCTGCAATACGCCTGATACCTGATGTACCAAATAGTCCCATTATTTCCCCAATTGTCCTCTTTCGGTTGATTTTATCCTTCAGCAGATTTAATGTCAAACTACAGTTGTTGTGCATTAGGTTTAAAATTAGGCGTGATAGATATGCAAAAGTTCAGAAACATATTGGACTCTCTTGGGGGTAGAGATAAGGAGTCCGGGTGAGGCAGGTTTATCTAGACATTTACAACAGCAACAATTA
>JBBITI010000031.1:0-31013 GCA_037440885.1 Dehalococcoidales bacterium
ATTCAGTATCAATTCGAATTGCATACCACGTAAGCCAGCTTCCCCAATCATGATGTTCTTTGTATAGTCCTAGGAAAAAATCCTGAACATCTTTCAGATTATCCGGAGGCCAGGTTTCCGGTATTGAAGCTCCTAATAATTTAGCGAACTTACCTTTATCTTTTATTTCAGCCTCAGCAAGTTCTTCCGTTCCGGCAATAAGTTTCAGCCTATCCGTCGTTTCAATTATCATTTTATCCTCTTATTTAAATGCCAATCATTTTATCCCTTTAACAACTTCTAATAAATATTCTACTCCCATTACCTCAAATCACATGAAGATTAATCAAAATGGTAACTGACTCAAACATCATGGTTGTGTATCGCACAGTACCGCCCGCCTTACCGGAATCGAACTTTTAGTTTAATACTGATTAGACGCTAATGTTGAAGACTGAATCGTAGTCTTTGACCGGACTACCTACTGTTACCTCAGTTCCACCAAAGAGGACAATAGGTAGATGGCATGATGAAAGGCGTCTGCGGTAGCATAAGCATAAGCTTTAAAAGGAGGAGACAATGCTTTATGCAGGCGTCGATACCCATAAGAAATACTCCCGCATCGTTGTCACAGATCACTTGGGTTACCAGGTAGGCCAAGCATCTCTAGCTAATGACATGGATTCGTTTAGTGACTTCTTTCTCAAGTTAGGAGAACCCACCAGATCAGTTGTCGAAGCCGGCCGTGACTGGGGCATTATCTGTGAAATGCTTGATAATATTGGAACTGAACCTACTCTTGGCAATCCCCTAAAAACCAAATAAGATTTCCCGGAGTTGTCTTGAGTGTTCATTTTGTACTTGGCCATCCCTTCAGGTATTGCGCAACGCTGACCCGTCGAAAATAGTCTTCAGACCGCCTTCTTTGCTGTCATGTCCGACTCTGTGCCAATCGCTGGAACATAACGGAGGGAGAGCTAGTTTGGCCGCTCATCCAGCGGCCAAACTAGCTGCAACGGTCTATTTCCCCATTTGCTGCTTGAGGTCCCGGTCTATCCAGTAATAGTTGATAAAGGATGTCCCTTGGCCGTAGAAACCCTTCAGCCATGGCCACCAGATGGTATAGGTGTATGGTGTTGGCCGCGGAATGTAGTAGGCTTGCTCCAGGACGTAGGGCTTCAGCTCCTGGTATGCTCTGTAGGCCTTGGGCGTATCTGTAAAGATAAATTTCTGCAACGTGTTGTAACGATCTTCGATGTAAGGCTCACTCCCCGCAGGGTCGTTCACGTAACTGGAGTTGAACGTGCTTGTGCCCCGAAGGCCGGAGAGAAAGAGCTGAATGGAAAACGTCTGAAACATGCTACGATAGACCATGTCCTCGTGCCCACGACGAGAATTAATGGCCGTATAGACGCCGCTCTCCTTAACGTCAATCGACAGTTCAATACCAACCTTGGCCCACATAGCTTTGTAGATCGCAAGCTCGTCAACCCGCTCAGCAACACTACTGACAATTATCGTGGTCTTAAAGCCATTTGGGTAGCCGGCCTCTGTCAAGAGCTGCTTTGCCTTTTCCGGATTATAGCGGAATAGGTCCTGCACCAACTGCGGCATCTCACTTAAGGGCTGGTACAAGGCGGTTACCTGTTTATTCACCGGATAGATGTCTATCTCGGCCTGATCCTTAAAATAATCTTTCTTTATTTTCTCGAAATCGGTGGCTAACATCAGTGCCTGGCGGACTTTTACGTTGCTGAAGGGCTTGTCGGGTTTATCCCGCCTCATAGCGATAACCCATGGTTGGTTGGTCATGTATGACAGATACTGGAGTTTGGGGTTTGTGCCCGTCAGAATCTGCCAGTCCTCGTAGACAACGTCGGTTGCATAATCAATTTTGCCAGTACGCAGCGCCGCCAGCCGGGTTGAAAGGTCAGCGATTATCAGTTGCTTGAAGGTGTCCACATAGGGCAACCGGTTGCCCTTACCAGGGCCCACCGGGTCCTTCTCCCAGTAGTCGGGGTTCTTGATATAGGTGATAGAGCTGTTTTCGATGTAGTCAATCAGCATGAATGGTCCGGTGCCTACCTGGTTCCGCCAATCTCCCACGTGCCCATACCTAGCTACCACCTCGCGTGGATAGACGCGAAAAGAGCCAGCCCCATGGACTACCCACAAAAAGGAGGTCCAGGCATCCACCGGAGTCCTGATGGTAACCTCCCATTGACCGGTTTTTTCAATACTTGATGCCTTGCTCACCGCTGGCTGGCTGGCATTTAGCCACGATTCAGGCGACTCTTGTTGTCGTTTGAAGCTGAAAACGACGTCGTCAGCGGTCATTTGCCGGCCATTCATCAACCGTCCGGCATCACTGTTCACTTTCTGCCAGCGCACGTCCTGGCGTATTTGGAGTACCCATACGCCTGGTTCGGGCATCTTCCAGGATTCGGCCAATCCGGACCCTTGATGATCTGCCACGGCACCGGCGCCCGCAGCAAAATTAGTTACGCCGCTACCGGCGGGGCCTCTCGTCCAGTCTAGCCACAATAACTGCTGATTGACGTAGGTATCGGTAGCCGTGCCACTGCGGTCTAGACAAGTGTCAAAACTGGTTATCGGGCCAATCGGGAAGGTGGTGATCATACCTCCATAACGTGGGACCTCCTCCGATGCCGGTGGCGGTGGAACCGCTGTTGGCGAGGTGATTGGCTGTGCCTTCGTGGTGGTGGGCGGAGCCGTTGTCGTTGCCGGCCCTGGCGCACAAGCTGACAGAACCAGAGCCGCTGTGATGACAGTAACGAGTGGCAACCACACAATTCTCTTTTTCATCATTGTACCTCCTTTATTTCAACACTCGACGTATTGTTGTAAAAGACACCCCCATTACATAATTCCGCTACATCCAGGCTAAGTTAACATACCCAACCGTCCCGTTGCTGGGGGTTTCACCTCTCGCTGCAGGATGTTTAATAATTTGAAAATATTTTTCATTTTTCCTGGAAAGATGCTAGGATTATATGGTACGCTGCATGTCTTGTCAATACGTTGCATACGTATGGACGAGTATTATTGATGTGTTTTCTTAAGATTACCTGTCACCGATGCTTTTCTGCTGTAATCAGAAATTGTAATAAATACCAACAGGAGCTTGTCATTGAAGGAGGTAACTTCAGTATGAACAAATCAAGCACTGGACGCCCTTTTCCTATCGTCGAACCCGAGCAGGTTGGTCTTTCCTCACAGAGGTTGGCACGTATCACTCCCAGCCTACAGAAGTACGTCGAAACAAAAAGAGTGCCTCACCTCATTACACTGGTCGCCCGTCATGGGAAACTCGTGCATTATGAAGCCCAGGGATACATGGACTTTGACAGCGGCAGGCCTGCACTGAAGGATACCATAGTTCGCCTTTGGTCGAATAGCAAGCCGATCGCGGGTGTGGCGACGATGATTTGTGTAGAAGATGGGCTGCTAGCCCTTGACGACCCAATCTCGAAGATAATCCCCGCCTTCAGCAATCCAGTAGTGAGAACGTTGGAACCGCCGGGGAGAACCGGGGCCGTTCGTCCCCTTTCGATGATGACTCCCACCATCCCCGCCGTCCGGGAAATCACAATCCGCGATTGCCTGCGTAACACTACAGGCCTGGCTACCGCCGGCCGCGCCCCCATCCAGTACTTGACTGAGTTCCGCGACGTTTTCCCGGAGAAGGAATGGTTCACCGGTCCAGATAAACATGGGGACATCCGGACAATGGTGGAGTCACAAGCAAAATTACCCCTCGAATGCCAGCCGGGGACTCAATTTGAATACCAGGTCGGTTATCCCATAATCGGCCTAGTGATCGAGGTGGTGACCGGTAAGACCCTCGAGGAGTTTTACCAGGAGCGCATTTTCAAGCCCCTTGGGATGCTTGACTCCTCATTTTATCTGCCTGAGAACAAGCTCAGCCGTTTCCCGACCTGCTACCGACCGTTGAGACATGATGGAGAATGGAAGCTCGTTGTATCCGACCGGCCTGAGACCAGTGAAAAGGTAAGGGGACCCCAAACGTTCTTCGAAGCCGGGGGTGGTATGGGTGGCGTACTCTCCACGGCCTCCGACTACGCTCGATTTGCCCAGATGCTCCTCAAAGGTGGCGAACTGGACGGTGTCCGTATTCTCGGTCGCAAGACAGTGCAACTCATGACGAGCAATCATACCGGCGACATTCCAATTCCACTGACTGGCCCCGGTTTCGGCTTCGGCATGGGAGTGGCAGTCTATAAAGGTGACGGACCTCCAATGATGCGTTCGGCGGGTACCTACGGGTGGAGTGGGGCGGCCGGCACTACTTTCTTCGCCGATCCGAAAGAGGACCTTATCTGTATATGTTTCAGCCAGGTCATGATGCATATGATGATGCCCGACAACACATACCAGGAAGAATTTGAGCGACTGGTGTACCAGTCCTTGATATAGAGGCAATTGACAAACAATGACCTCTGAATTACAATTTCGAAAAAGTGAAAAAGGTTTTCATAATCGATGGAAAATGTTTCTATAACAGTAAACAAGGCGATAGATATACTCGAGGTTTTTCTGGAGAAAGAAGGGCAACAAAGTCTGACTGAGATATCCGAGGCAACTGGACTCAACGTGTCCACCACTTACAGGCTACTATCCACACTGGCCAGGAGAGGATACCTTTCCCAGCACCAGAAGAATGGGACATACTCAATTGGCTTGAAAATGCTGGATTTCAATTATGCGATTCGAAGAAATTTAAAATTCGTAGATCTTGCCTACCTGTCTCTGAGCAAGCTCAGCAAAGAACAGGGCCAGTCAGTCTACATGGCGGCATTGGATGCGGACAAGGCGCTCATCATAGAAGAAGTAGGAGTTACCGAGGATTTGCGTATCAATTCCCCTGTAGGTAAACGATTGTCTCTATATTGCACCGCATGTGGCAAAGTACTGCTGGCCTCAATGTCTAAAGAAGAACGGAAGGCATATTTCGGAAGGAACCCGCTTCAGCCGCTTACTGCAAATACTATCACCGATATTGCCCAGCTTGAAGAAGAGTTAGCGAAGGTGAGTCTGGAGGGCGTTGCTTTCGATAAGGAAGAATACAGAATGGGATTGTGGATTGCAGCATCGCCAGTATATAACGGAGGTGGAAGTGTGATCGCGGCAGCAGGTATTATGGTTCCCACCTCAGATATTGACTCTGATAGTACACAAAAATTCGTGACCGCAATAAAGAGTTGCACAGCGAAGATATCGCAAATTGTAAGTCGAGTTAGTTAGTATGTATTAGAAACCTCTGATGGAGTTATTTGACTTCGGGAATATAGTATGTTGTTACCTCAGTTCCTCTAAAGGGGGCAATAGGTAGAAGTATTTCACAAGGGAAAATCTTTTCAATAACCTTTCCGTGGCTTCCTTGGGGCTGTTGCACAAAAATTGAGGGGGAAGTCCTATTAAGAAGTCTACCCCGCTTATGGGCTACTCCCCTGTCTTCTTATGATCGATCAGCCATAGCCATACCACTAAGCCCATCTCTTAATAACATGGATTGCTGTAGCTTTGAAGCTCGCGTAGATCTCTTTGCCAATGGAGATGCCAAGTTCCTCTGCTGCCTGAGTGGTGATAACTCCCAGAAGCGGAAACCCACATGCAACTTCAATTCTCACTGATGAACCAATAGTATTGATCCTGGTTACTTTGCATTTGAATATGTTTCTGGCACTTCCTGCTTCAGATGATGATGAGAATACAATGATTTCGGGCCTGATCAGCACATCCACTTTTTCCCCAACGGTAAGACTTGACATAGCAACAATCTTTTCACTATTAACAGCGATCCACGTGAGTTCATTGATTTTTCGTTCTACAACACCCTTGATAATGTTCTCGACACCAACAAACTCAGCCACTGGTTAAAGATATCACTTACACTACCGGTTTGCAGTAACTCACCATCAATCAGCACACCCAACCTGCTTGCGATACGTTGCCCTTGAGACATATTATGAGTCGCCATTATGATTGTGGTTTTTTTCTCACTGATGATGTGACCCAGAACCTCTTCTATCTTTGCCGTTGAAACCGGGTCCATGTTGGCAGTTGGTTCGTCGAGAAATAAGACTTGAGGCTCAGTGACAAGTGCACGGGCGATTGCGACACGCTGCATCTCACCGCCGGATAATGTCTTGGCATTTCTATTTCTAAAACTGGTCATTCCCACCAGTTCCAGAGCTTCTTCCGTCTTTCGTCTTGTAATGCCAGGCTTTGTGTGACGCCATCTCAGACCGCAGGCAATATTATCAAAGACATTCATCGTGAAAACGAGAGGTCTTTGCTGCACATAAGACATGCGCCGTTTCACTTCTAGTTGGTCAATCCGTGGATTCGCCACGTCATGACCATCGAAATACAGCTTCCCTGAACAAGGCCGCTCTATCAGATCCAAGATCCGCATAAGCGTTGTTTTCCCGGCGCCTGTAGGCCCAATAAGAGTAAAAACTTCACCTCGATCTATTTTGAGATTAATGTTTTTCAGTACGTCTCTGCCTTCGTAGTGCTGGCAGATATTGACTGTTTCAATTAGAGTCATCTGTCTCTCACTTCTGCTGCAGTCGGTTAAGAACAATATTCACCAATAGAGCCAAGATAATCAGGATTATCCCTAAAGCTATGGAGAGTTCAACATCTCCCCTAGAAGTCTCCAGTGATATGGCAGTAGTAATTACTCTGGTGTATCCTCTGATATTGCCACCTACCATGAGAGCCAGTCCTACTTCTGAGATGGCTCTTCCGAAACCCATAGCCACCGCTGATAAAATCGCATACCTTGCCTCTCTTATCACCAGAAACGTAGCCTGAAACCGGCTCGCACCTAGTGAAGATGCTGTTTCGAACACTCCCTTCTCTACCCCGCTTAATGCGGCAATAACCAACCCCATGACTATGGGTGAAATCAAGATTATCTGACCGATAACCATGATAGTGGGAGTGAACATCAGGTTGAAAACGCCAAGAGGTCCAGTCCTTGAAAAAAATAAGAAAACGAGCAAGCCGACGACCACGGTGGGTATGCTGTAGAAAGTCTGTATTAAATTAATCAGGATTCGCTTGCCAAAGAAACGTTTGAAATGTATCAGGCTGCTTAATGGTAAACAAAACAACGTCGATATGAAGCAGGCAGATAACGCAATCGCCAGCGTTCTCCAAGTGATCTCCATAACCTCGGGATCAAGCGTTACAATGAGTTGGAATGCTTTGATCATTCCCTGTGCAAGTTCGCCCACGCCACCACCTTAAATGGAATTCGGGAGGTCGTCAAGCATGCCAGTTCGACTTCCCAAAAACATACGATTTTCAAATAGCTGCATCTTATTGAACGGGTTTCATGTTTTCAGACAGGTTAGAGATTGCGGGGTAAGCAGTGTCAGCAATCGAATAGAACAACGGCCCACCAAATTCTTTAACGCCATATTGCCCGATAAGCTTCTGAACGTCGTCAGAAATAAGCCAGTTGATAAATTCCCTGGCTATCGCTATCTTTACAGTTTTGATCTTATCTGGATTGACAGCATAAACGTTATATACGTTCAGAGTCTCTGCAGCGTTCTTCTTGACTAGAGCCACTAATGCCATCTTTGCCTGAAGTGTTGTAAATGTGGATCCGTCACATAGAACATATGCATTCTTCTCATTTGCCATTACCAGAGTTGGCGCCATACCTTGTCCAGCTTCAACATACCACGGTGATTTCTGGATGTCCTTGGCGTAATCGTATCCTGCCGCCGCCCATAGCCTTTTTTCAGCTCCATGTGTACCTGAATTATCTCCTCTGGAAACAAACTTTACTTTGTTCGGATCCGCCTTCCCCGCGTCAGCAATCTTCTTGAAAGCATCTTTAGCTTCTAAACCTTTAATGCCTGCAGGATCTGCCGAAGTGCCGGCAATCATGAAAAAGTTATAGGCGAAACTTCTCTTGTCTATGCCGAAACCATCAGCGATAAACGCCTTTTCCTGGTCGGGGTCATGGACAATAACAGCATCAACATTCCCACTCTTGCCCTGGTTTATTGCGGCGCCAGTTCCGGCATAAACTATGTCCAATTCAACGCCAACGCGCGGAATCCCACCCTCTTCAACTTTGTAGTCCTTCATCTTTTCTTCGAATTTCGGTTCAAGGTAAGCCCAGAGACCGGTATCGTACAGGCTGGTAGTCGTGGCAATCTTGAATCTCGTCTTCGCTATTGCTGCTGGGTAGGCAGTTGAAGCACATCCAGCAATCAACGCCGGTACCATTACCAAACTTACCGCGAACAGAGTGAACCTTAATATCTTTTTCCTCATCGAATTTTCCTTCCGTCTATTTCTTCCCAAATGGACGTAATTGTATTTCCGAATGATCACTTCCTGTCTTCGGGCAATCAGCCCGGACTCACTGTAGTCGTTTTTCCTGTATCGTTCAGATCATAGCCAGGAATAGAACTCAACATCCTGCGAAAACTCTCTTGTTGCGTCACTTCCAATATTCTTTGTACGCCGGGACTATTCAAATTCTTCTCCAGGATCACAAGATCGTAGCGCTCCTTTAACAAAGGGATGAAGTCCAGGTGAGTAACACTAGCTGCCGACTGGGCTCCGATACCTACATCTGCCTGACCCTGGGCAACCGCTGTAGCTATGGCGACGTGCGTATTCTCTTCATGGTCATACCCTTTAACAGAAGCGGGAGCTATGCCCAATTTACGCAGTTTAGAATCAAATAATATCCGAGTGCCTGATCCTTTTTGCCTGTTAACGAATGTAATATCTGGTCGTTTCAAATCGAGCACGCTTATTATGTGTCTCGGATTTCCTGGTGCTACTATCAGACCCTGCATTCTCTGCATGAGATTAACTAAAATCACCGTTTCGTTCGGCATCAGCCTTTTAATAAAAGGAATATTAAATTCATTTGTCTCGTAATCCACCAAATGCGCTCCGGCAATATCCGCTTCACCGCGCTCTAATACCATCAGTCCGGGCAGACTGCCCACAAAAGAGGTAGTAACATACATATCCTCGTATAGGGCACTTACATGGTTAGCGAGTAGCTCGACAGCGAGGTCGTGGCTACCAGAGAAGCGAAACTCCAAACGTTCCTTCTTTTCGGGCATAACCGCTTCTGTCAGCAAGCCGTTGTACGTTTTGTGCCGTTCAGCTAAGCGCAGGGTAAAAGCCATTTCAATGTCTTCAGCAGAAAACCCCAGGTTTTGCGCATCAGTCAACATTCTATCGACCAGCGATTTTAGACGATCCTGTCGCCGTTCGACCATATGTTTTTCAGCAACTTTCGTTGAGACATAGCTGCCGCCGCTGCCTTGGTGAGAATCTATGACACCATCTTGTCCTAACTCTCGGTATGCACGGGCTATAGTACCAGGATCAAGGCCAAGATCTTTAGCAAGTGCCCTGATAGCAGGCAAACGATCTCCGGGCTTCATCTTGCCAGTGGTTATCTGCCTTCTAAAGTAGTCGGCAATTTGGCTGTAGATCGCCTCGCTGGAGTCGAAAGAGATAATCATGTTGTGTCTTGTATGCATGCTAATCAAACATTATACAATCTATCCTTCAGGAAAGCAAGCCGATGGTTTGATAAAAAGTGGAAGGCTTGTTCAGAGGTTACCTGCGTAATACTGTGTGGGGTGTAGAATTCACAGTTGGAGGAGTCACCTCAAAGGAACAGCTATTCAGAGTAATCATAATAACCTGAATACAATGTCAAAAAACGAGTGGCGATTCAGTAAGGATATAAAGGACGTGAATTCCACCTAAAATATGTGTGCCAAAAGGATCAGCATTGTGATCTTTATATTTGACTTTATACTTCCAATTGCTTTAGGGAAAAATATACCCAGATTTACGCTGTTCATCGGAACCTTCTGTTTGACTCAGGTATTTTTTGATATTGGCAAGGAGTTCCGTAGGGCTGATTGATTTTTGAAGATATCCTGAAACGTTAAACGGGAATGGAGGTAGCCCTAAAGTTTCGATGACACTTGTTAGAGCAAGTACCGGAATGTTTGATATCTGAGGATCTTTAGATATTTCATCAGCTACAAGATATCCATCTTTTTTAGGCATTACGATATCCAGCAGAACCAGGTCAGGCTTTTCACTTCTTATTTTTTGAATACCTTCCTCGCCGTTTACAGCAACGATAACATCATACGACTTAGCTTTTAGAATATGGCTTATTGATTCTACAAAATCCGGGTCATCATCAATAAGCAGTATTTTATGCTGTTTATCCATGGTAAATACCCTCCCTGATATTAATATCCGATGGATCACATGGTATACTTAAGCCCAGTTCTTCAATAACAAGTTCCACAACCTTAGGAATAGCTTGCTTCACACTGGCTGTCATGTCTTCGGTAACATAATCTACGTTTTGTGAAGCTACGGCGAAAACGACGACTTCACTGGGTATTTTACCGGGGAAGATATTTTTTCCGATATTCAAGGTTGTTGCCAGGTTCAGGTTATGCGTGGAAGCTCCGGATGATGACCGGGCAGGGATTTGATCCTGTGTCAGCCGGAAAATAGTGCCAGTTTCAGCCCCATCAGCGAGAATGGCATCGATCACTATCAGGCGTTCGTAGTTACAAATGATATCCAGAAGATTCAAACCGTCGATTGCGGTATCCATCACCGTAACTTCTTCATCCGATAATTTATCAGCCAGCTCCCGTGCGACATATACCCCAACCCCGTCATCGCCCAAAAGAGTATTACCGATACCAAGAACAAGAGTTTTCAATTTAATTTCTTATAACGTTACGTACCGTACCGTCTGCTTCTCTGATAGTAATTTCAAGCGGCATATGGCCAAGTGCATGCGACGAGCACGAAAGACAGGGATCATAACAACGGATAGCAACCTCGACATGATTCAATATTCCCTCGGTTACATTGCCATCTTTTATGTATTCCCGGGCAACCTGAAGAACCGAGGCATTCATTGCTAGATTATTATGTCCAGTCGAAACAATAAGATTAACTTTTTCCAGCTTGCCAGACGGGTCTACCCAGTAATGATGTATCAATGTACCCCTGGGGGCTTCGATGACTCCGATTCCTTCCGGGTTTATTGTTTGTGAACCCGTGAAGAAATCTGTATCGGTGATATGTTCATCGGCCAGCAGGGCTTTTATCTCTTCTGCGCAGTTCAGCATTTCGATGATTCTGGCGTAATGATAGAACATCGATCCTTCAGCGACGCCGTTATTGACGATTTGCTTGAACTCGGCCATCTCTTTGTTCGCCAGCGGAGTCGAGCAACTTTCAGCGACATTTATCCGGCCGAGAGGTCCGACGCGGTACATTCCGTCAGGGTATCCCATTTTCTTATAATAGGGGAATTTCAAATAACTCCAGTCTTCCACCCTTTCACTGATAATAGACAGATACTCTTCAGGTTTCAGGCTGTCTTCAACGATAGTGCCATTCTTATCTTTCATACGCAGTTTACCGTCATAGTATTCGACATTACCTTTGTCATCTATCAGTCCTAGATACCCGCTGGAGAAACTGGCGAACTTTTGTATGATTTCGGGATGTTTGGCGCAATAATCCTTGACTATCGTCATAGCTATTTCACAGTTGGCGATAACCTCGTCTATCTCTTTCAAAAACTCATTACGATGGGCTTCAGAGAATGCCCTCGTCATACCTCCGGGAATCGATGCTGTGGGGTGGACTCTCTTGTCACCCATAGCTTCTATGATGCGTTGTCCGAACGAACGGATCTTAACCCCTTTAACGGCTACATCAGGTATTTTCGAAATCACACCGACGACATTTCGTATCGCGGGGTCGGCATCAAAACCAAAGACCAGTTCAGGGCTCGCAAGATAGAAAAAATGCAGAGCATGGGACTGAACCAACTGTGCCATATGGATCAATTTCCTCAGTTTTTTAGCGGTTTCGGTCAGTTGGACTCCCATAATCGCATCACCGGCTTTGGAAGAAGCAAGATGGTGACTTACCGGGCAGATACCGCATATCCTTTGCGTGATGATAGGCATCTCCCAGAAAGGACGACCTTCGCAGAATTTTTCAAAACCACGAACCTGAGTCACATGAAGATTGGCTGTATCTACGTTACCCTTATTGTCTAACTTGATTGTTACCTTACCGTGTCCTTCTATTCTCGTAATGGGTTCAATGGTGATTTTCTGGCTCATTATGTTAACTCCTTAGGTACTTCAATCAAACTTCATAATCTCACTGGGGAGAACGGGGATTCTTCCTTGCAGTAGTTCGGAAAGAGCATAATGTATCGCTTCGGCTTTCGGAGGACAGCCCGGAACATAGCAGTCAACTTTGACCACCTGGTTGACTGGTTTTACCTTGACGAGTGGGGGAACATCCTCTGACGACGGTATTATGTCTCCAACACTACTCTCGGTGTGGTAATACCTGTATAGAATGTCTTTGGTATCAAAGAAATTGCGCATGCTTACAATTCCGCCGAATACCGCACAATCTCCCATTACCATCAGAATTTTACAATTTGCTCTTAATTCTTTGGCTACCGCCTCGTCATGTTCATTACTAATAGCACCTTCAATTATGCCAACATCTACCGGAGTAAATGTCTTAAAATCTGTAATCGGAGTTGCCTTCAACTCAATCGAGTCAAGTAATTCAATCAGTTTTTCATCTAGATCAAGAAGCGACATGTGACACCCGGCACAAGCGTCAAGCCAAGCTGACGCAACAGTAACTTTCGCCACCTTTAACCTCCCAGTTAACTTATTTATTTCCGAGTTTTTCAGCGATCATTGTCAGGATTTCCTCATCCTGCTTGATACCGTCCACCGGCTTCAATACACTTTTAGCCTTCACTGACCGGCCGTCAAGGGTTATGTAGCTTCCGGACCTTTCTGCCCATATCGGAGACGGAAGCACCACGTCCGCTTTTTCCACGGCAGGTGAGTGGTAGCTGGTCTGAACGATCAGATAATCCAGACCATCAATCTGTTCAAGCAAATTTTCATCCGCGGTATCATCACCAAGTAACAGGTAGAGCCCCTCTGGTTTAATCATGATGCCTTCCGCTAGACCCATTTCCCAGGCACCGCGACTGTTTGCTGCGGGTTTGAGTGACATGATTCTCTTTGAATTGCCGGTAACAGCCGCAAGATTTGCCAGACCTGTAACGACACTTACGTCACCGGAGAATAAATTTTCACTGTATATATCGTATATTATGAAAGGTCTTTTCGCCTGGCTGTACTCCCGCGCGACGATTTCCAGGTCGTCCTTACTAACCTCGCTCTGCCTGGCTACAGTTTCGAGGTCTATTGTTTCTAGTTCATCTTCCATGACAGGATCCAATCCAGTTTTGTTCCACTTGTTATTGACGATGGTTTTGATAATGCCTTTAATAATCAATGCTTCACTGGCCTTCTTGGGATTCAGCCGGAGATAAGACCAAAGCGGAAGTACATCGGCTTTTTCATTGATTATCGCTAATTTGGCTTTATTCTTGTTCACTGTTCGTCGGATAACCGTACCGATGACAGGGTTGGTAACCTGAGGGTCAGCTCCTACGAGCAGAATATAATCGGCATCGGTTATATCCTTAACAGATCCTTCTTCATCGAACAGCCCATTGGTTTTTTTCATGCCAGAAGATATTGCACGGAAAAACCCGCCGTCCGTCGTATCGATCGCTCCCCCGCCTGCCACATTCTTGATGAATTGTCTGAAAACCTTGAGTGTTTCCACAGGCATCCTTGACGACACAATCCCCGCAGTTTTTCTTCCCGAAACTTTGCGGGCAACGATGGATAGCGCATCTTCCCAGGTCGATTCCTTAAGCTCTCCGTGCCCGTCCCGTACGAGCGGGACAGTTATCCGGTTTGGCTTCGTTATGAGCAACTCAAATCGTCCTATACGGCACAAACTCCCATTGATACTGCCCGTCAGGTCTGGTGATTCTATTCGGTTAATGTTGTTGTCTTTCACCAGTACGTTCAACTCACAACCGACGGAACATCCAGGGCAGGTCGTTTCTGTCGCGGTACATGTATCTCTCGTACCGCGATAATAGCTGAGCCTGTTTGTAATAGCGCCGGTGGGGCAAGACTGCATACATGCACCACATAGCCGGCATGAAGATTTTCCCAACGATTGCTGGAGATCCGCTGCTACTTTCGTTTCCCAGCCCCGTTTGTTGAACCCAATAGTCTGGCTGGCTGCAACTTCATCGCAAGCCCTGACACAACGTCCGCACAAAATGCACCGATTGTGATCGATTATCAGGAATTCACTTAACATATCGACATCAAGCTTAGGGTATTTATATGCATAACGTACATGGTCCATCTGGTAACGGTAAGCAAGTTTTTGTAGTTCGCAATCACCGCTTACTTCGCAGAACATACAGAAATGGTTACGTTCGGTAAACAGTAGTTCGAGTATCTGGCGACGGTATTTTTCAAGCTGTTCCGTATCGGTTGTCACTACCAGTCCGTTACGGATAGGATAGGTACAGGAAGGAACCGGTCTCCTTTCTCCCTGTATCTCGACTACGCACATCCGGCAGGCACCCACGTCAGAGAGGCCCGGACAGTCACAAAGACGAGGCACGTCTATCCCGTTTGCCAGGCAGGCATCCAAGACAGTATCGTTTTCTTTCGCAGTAAAGTCTTTTTTGTTAATTTTGATATTTACACTCATAACTAGTCTTCAACCTCCAAATCGCATCTAAGACATCTGGACGCTTCCAGCATGGCCTCATCAGGATTCATTGTCATTGATACCTCATGGAAGTTACGGGCTCGCAAGACAGCCGGTATCTTCCTGATTGGAATGCGGTTCTTCTCTTTCAGTTCTTCATCTGTCGGCATTACAGAAGGATATTTGGTAACGGATCCTTCGTTTCGTTGATACTCATTGATCTTTTGGAGATATTTTACGATCGAAGCTGCGGCTTTCTGTCCGGCGGCGATACATTCGATCACAGTCCTCGGTCCTGTTGCTACATCACCGCCTGCGAAAACACCGGGAACACCTGTGCTCATCGTCTGTTCATCGATAATGATGGTCCGGTTGCGGCCGATCTTGATATCGGTCCCTTTCGCAAATTCAGTCTCAGGTTGTTGACCAATAGCTACGATCACAGTATCTACATCGATATCAAACTCGGAACCCTCGACAGGATAAGGTGTCTTACGGGCGCTGTTATCGTATTCTTTAAGTTCCATGTTCAAGCACCGTATCCCGGTAATCTTACCTTCTTTAGATAGTATTTCGATCGGGTTGGTGAGAGTGTGGATGTGGACTCCTTCTTCCTTGGCTTCACGGAGTTCTTCGTATTCAGCCAGGAGGCTCATACCCTCTTCCTTCGCATCCGCTATCTCTTCCCACTGAGCTGTCATTGCATCCTCTGTCCGGCGGTAAATAATGTGGACGCCGTTGGCTCCCAGTCGCAAGGCCGTTCTGGCAGCATCGATCGAGGAGTTGCCACCACCGATTACGGCTACCCTTCTCCCGATGTCGACTTTTTCATTGAGGTTTACTTTACGCAGGAATTCTATGGCATCATAGACCCCGTTGAGGTCTTCACCGGGGATACCGACCTTGACGCCTTTGGCGGAACCAGTCGCGATAAACACTGCCTGATAGCCTTCACCAAGCAGTGTGAGAGGATTATCGATTGGTGTACTAGTGATAATATTAACGCCAAGCTTCTCGATTTCGCTTATTTCTTTTTGAAGGATCGATTTAGGCAGGCGGTATCCCGGAATGGCTGTAGCCAACATCCCACCGGCTACCGGCATGGCCTCAAAAACATCTACCCGGTATCCTTCAAGGGCTAGATCCCAGGCTGCCGACAGTCCGGATGGTCCCGCACCGACAATGGCTACGCTCTCCGTCTTGGTTGCCCTGGGATGAAACTGAATATTGGCATTGGTGTTATGTGTATAATCTGCGGCAAAGCGCTTTAAATCGCGTATCCTTAACGCTTCATCCTGCCTAGAGCGATTACATTTCAGTTCACAGGGATGATGGCAGACACGACCACAAACCGCCGGTAATGGATTACGCTGTTTCATCAGTGTATAGGCTTCAACGAATTCGCCGGCTTTGATGAGGCTAAGATAACCCGGAATATCCAGTTGAACCGGACAGGTATGTTGGCAAGGTGATACGAACAGTTCACTACAGACCCCGGCCAGGCATTTCTGTTCAATGATGTGTTTCTGAAATTCATTCCGGAAATGCCTTAATCCGGTGATCACGGGATTGGGAGCAGTCTGACCCAGCCCGCACAACGCTGCACTGGAGACCATCGCCGCAAGTTCTTCCAGAGTATCAAGGTCTCCAAGAGATGCGGTACCATTACTAATATTTATTAATATTGATCTCATTTCCGGTATCCCGGCACGGCAGGGAGTACATTTTCCACAGGACTCGTCTCTGGTGAAACCAAGGAAAAATTTAGCCATATCCACCATACAGTTATTATCGTCCATAACTATCAGGCCACCTGAGCCCATAATGGCCCCGGTAGCAGGAATTTCCTCATAATCGACGGGGGTATTCAAATGTTCGCTTGAAAGAAAGCCTCCCGAAGGACCCCCAATCTGTACTCCCTTGAATTGCTTATCTCCTGCTATTCCACCACCTATATCAAAAACAATTTCGCCCAGTGTCATCCCCAATGGTACTTCGACAAGGCCAGTGTTTTTTACATTACCCGCCAGGCACAATACTTTGGTTCCTTTACACTTTTTGCTGCCTACACTGGTAAACCAATCGGCTCCTTCCCAGATTATGCGGGGAATATTGGACCAGGTTTCAACATTATTTATTGTGGTCGGTTTGCCAAACAACCCACCGCCAACATTGGCCGGAAAGGGAGGTCTTTGGGTTGGATTTCCTCTCTGGCCTTCAATGGAGTGGAGCAGGGCTGTCTCTTCACCGCAGACAAAAGCTCCTGCTCCCGGGAAGATATCGAGTGAGAAGCTAAACCCGGTTCCGAGGATATTTTTCCCCAACAAGCCGTATTGCTCTGCCTGTTCAATAGCGTGCCTCAAGGTACGAATGGCAAGGGGATATTCGGCTCGTACATAAGCAAAACCTTCGGTAACGTTGCCGATAGCATAGGCACCGATAGCCATCCCTTCGATAATGGAGTGCGGGTTGCCCTCCAATACGGCCCGGTTCATATAAGCGCCGGGGTCTCCTTCATCACCGTTACAGACTACATGTTTTTCACTGCTGATTGCGCTTCGAACAAAACCCCATTTCCTGGCAGTAGGAAAGCCGGCCCCTCCACGCCCCCTCAGGTTTGATTTTTCTATTTCCGCCATAACATCTTCCGGTTTCATCTGTAATGCTTTCGCCAGCGCCTGGTAACCGTCCCTGGCGAGATATTCATCAATCTTCATCGGGTCGATGTCCTGGTTATGCATTATTCTTATTTCCTGTTTTTTAAACCTCGGGGTATTCTCATCGACAACCCACTCGCTAATTCTTCTGCCTCCGATGATGTGCTCATTGATGATTCTGGGCACTTTATTCTCATCGACTTCGGAATATATAATCCTCCGGTGATTGGGTAATAACACGGTTACCACCGGTTCGATTCCACATAGTCCGAGGCAGGACCCCCGCATCACCGTAACATCGGCCAGTCCCCGACTGTTAAGCTCCTTTTCGAAACATTCCAGGACCGTATTTGCTCCCGAAGAAATTCCGCAGGTGCCAAGGTGTACTATGATCCGTATCGTCTTCGCTCTTGCGAGTACTCTGGAATGTACTTGTTTACTGTAATCTTGAAATTCCTGCAAAGAAGTAAATGCTTTCATCTTTTTTCCTTACTTATAAGAACTAAGAATATTCCCTATTTTGCCGGGTTTGACTCTCCGGTAAATATCCTCGCCGACCGCGACTACCGGAGACAACCCGCAACAACCTAGACAACGGACGGTTTCAAGAGAAAATTTTTTGTCGGATGTAGTTCCCCCGGATTCCAGACCGTAATCCTTTTTTAAAGTGTCAAGTATTCTTTGGCCTCCTTTAACGTAACAACTGGTACCCATGCACACCTGGATGACGTGATCTCCCTTGGGTACCGTTGAGAAAAAGCTGTAAAAACTGACTATTCCGGATACCTCGCTAAGGGGTACTTTCATCTCATCCGAGATAATTGTTAAAACCTGAGATGGCAGATAACCATAGAGGCTCTGGGCGCTTTGAAGTATGCGGATCAGTGCTCCCTTTAAATTCCGATTTGCCTCAATGATATCCTTGATTTTTCCGCGTAAATCACTCCCATCGCTGATTTTCTCGTCTTTTACGAGAATTTCAATTGAACTCATGACACACTCCTATCAGTATTTGTAATCAATAAAACTCCATTCATGGTTATAAAAACCCCAGTGTCACGGGCGCCCCGTTATTCTCAGCGTCCGTGTATGCTGCATCAACGTTAATGTTGCCTTTAGTGTTAAGTGGAAGATGCACACTGATCGTTGTGCCTTTTCCCAGTTTGCTCTGGACGCCAATCCTGCCTTTGTGCCGTTGCACAATCCCATACGACACAGCCAGGCCTAAACCAACCCCCTTGACTTCCTGCTTGGTAGTGAAGAAAGGCGTGAAAAGCTTGGTTACATTCTCTGGTGAGATTCCGGACCCGGTGTCGCTGACCTGCATTATCACGTCGTCGACATTGGCCAAAGTGCGCAATGTGAGTACGCCATTTTCAGACATCGCCTGGATGGAATTTAGTATCAGGTTAGTACAGACTTGCTGAAGTTGGTCAAAATCCGCAGTAATGGGCGGAACTGTTTCGTCTAGTTCTGTAACCACCTTTATGTGTTGCAGCTTTGCCGCGTGTGATGCTAGCTCGTATGCCCGTGTCATGACTTCGTTTATATTTACGGTACGAAATGACGGCGGCGATTGTCGGGCGAAATCCAGCAGGTTACGGATTAGTTTCGTACAGCGAATCAACTCCTTTTCCATTTTACCCAAATAATCCAGCGCCGTTTCCGTACTTATTGTCCCTTCTCTTGTTTTTCTGATTAGTAATTGGTCATAGGTCAGGATACCGGATAACGGGTTGTTCACTTCATGCGCAATGGAAGCACTCAATTGGCCCAGTGAGCTTAATTTTTCTGCTTGTATTAGTTGTTCCTGACTTTCTTTCAAACGCTCGTAGGATTCGTTCAGATGGCGATAGGTTAGCGCGAGTTGGTCCTGCATTCGTTTTTCCTCAGTGACATCTCGGGCTATATGCAGGAAGCCCGATGGTTTTCCCTCCTTCATCAATAAAGTGGTAGTTAATTTGAGAAAGGCTTCTGTTCCATCACGCCTAACCAAACACTGGCTGTATGGTTGCTCGATCTTTTCTCCTGCCAGGAGCCGGTTTTTAACCTGTGCTGCCGTTGCCAAACTTCCTTTGTCCAGGAAAGTCCGAACATTTAGATTTGTCAGATCAGCTACCGTATAACCAGTCAGGTTTTCGGTTGCCGCATTCACTGCGATTAGATCTCCATCTAAATCGTGTACCATGATTGCATCATGGGCATTTTCGAACAATTCTCGATATTTTTGTTCTGAATCCCTTAATTGTTGATAAGACTTCTCAAGGTTGAGAAGAGTGGCTTGACGGCGATTTTTTTCTTTTCTGTAACTCTGTAACCAGAAATTTCCCAATAATCCTAAAACGATGACTCCAAGTGTCTCCACAAAGGCGTCGGCAGGATATTGGGATAGAAGAAATACTCGCGGCAACATTATTGCTGCTGCTATAAAAAGACCAACAATCCCACCCCACAAATTGAATGTTGCTGCCGTGTATATTACCGGTAGCAATAACAAAATACGCTCAAAAGCATGGCGAGTAAGTCCTAAAAAGGAAAAAACCGAAGGTTCGCTGGTGATATTAAACTGCTGTGGATATTGGAGAAATAAACAACCACCGAACAAGGCAACTATAATCCAGAGGCGGGGATTGCCAAACAGATCACGCCAACTTTTATGCATACTGTTCATAAGTGGCATTCTAGCCAATTCAGGTTTTCCCATCTTCCCCTTTTGTAGAAGTGGGGGTACTATCGCGTTATTTTTACCTTTCGATATTAAGTACAATTTTGTCTCATGTATTCGAGTCGATCGGGTTATGGTTTTGAAGATAAAGAGGATAATATTTTTTTTAAATCTTCAGCATTGACTGGTTTCACAAGATAATCAATAGCACCTTGTTTCATGGCTTCAACGGCTAAGTCAACAGAAGGAAAAGCGGTGATTATTATCGCCTTGATGTTTGGTTTGATTTCCCGGATATCTTTAATTAACTGTATGCCATTTTTCCCGGGTAACCGGACATCGGTAACAACAACGTCAAAATCGTTACTTTGAATGATTTTGAAGGCTTCTTCAGCGGAACCGACTGCGGTGATTCGATGAGAGTCTTTTAATGAATCCATGAGAGATTCACGTAAAATATCTTCATCTTCTACAAGCAAAACAGAGACACCCGATTCCCGGTTTTGCCCAAAACTATCTTCAATCAGCTTAATGATATAATCCTGGATAGAAACGTCCTGATAGGCACACCGCACTTTCAGTTTCATAAATATTTCTTTGGAAACTCTTACATGCAGTTGTCTTTCCATATCATTCACTATATTATTTCCCAATACCAATATACATTGGTATATTGGTATTAAAATACCAGCATAGTATGATTCTTAAAATATTTATTGTCAAGAGGTGGAAAAATATTCCTAAAAAACAAAATATTGAATACAAAATGATATTTTGTATTCAATTACTAATATGACGAGTTATTTTTCTATTACAGATGGTAATCCTAAACCAGGCTGGGCAAAATCGATATAATGAAATCATTGGAAAATATTGCAGCCTTCACTATAGCAGTACAAGGGGTCGTTCAAGGCGTTGGCTTTAGACCTTTTATATACCAACTGTCTGCTAAACATCACCTTAATGGTTGGGTCTACAACACTTCCAATGACGTAACAATACTAATAGAAGGCAAAACAGAGTCAATAAATCACTTTATCAGTGATCTACACAAGAAGTTACCGCCCAGAGCGTTTATTGAACACTACACGATAAAAAAAACTAAGCCGGCTGGACACAAAGAATTTGTCATCCGCAATAGTGTGGTGAAAAAAGGTAAATATCAGCTAATATCGCCGGATATCGCTACTTGTCGTGACTGTAGGAATGAAATCCTTGATCCTCATAATAGAAGATACCGGTATCCATTCACCAATTGCACTAACTGTGGTCCGCGTTTTACTATCATTAAAGATATTCCTTATGACCGTTCCCGTACCACAATGGAATGTTTTGATTTATGCCCAGAATGTACTCACGAGTATAACAATCCGCTGGATAGACGTTTTCACGCGCAACCCAACGCTTGTCCTGTGTGCGGACCACAACTTGAATTACTGGATTTTAACGGCAAAAAACTTAGTGTAAAAGATGTAAATTCGGAAACGGCGAAGCTTCTGAAGATGGGATATATAGTAGCCATTAAAGGTTTGGGCGGATTCCTGTTGGCATGTGATGCAACGAATGATAACACAGTAGACCAATTAAGGATTCGCAAAAAGCGCCCCGGGAAACCATTTGCCGTGATGGTTGATTCTGTGCAGACAGCCCGTCGCTATTGTTATGTGAATTCAACTGAAGAGAAAATACTCCAATCACCGCAAAGCCCAATTGTGTTACTTAAAGCGAAGTCTCATATAGACATTTCACCATCAGTAGCACCTGGATTGAGATACCTCGGCATAATGCTCCCTTATACTCCTTTACAGCATCTACTCTTAGAAGAAACAAGGTTACCTTTAATTATGACCAGCGGCAATCTAAGTGAAGAACCGATTGCCAGAGAAAACGAGGAGGCAATTCAACGACTTTATGGTATCCCCGATTATTTTCTAGTACACAACCGGCAGATTTATTCGACCTACGATGACAGCGTCGTGGTTGTCGATAACAGATTATCACAGATAGTGAGAAGAGCACGCGGATATGCCCCGTTTCCGATAAAATTAAAGACTTCATTTCCACAGGGTTTAGCTTGCGGAGCACAGGAAAAAAATACCTTTTGCCTGACAAGAGATGATCATGCATTTGTAAGCCAGCACATCGGAGACCTGGATAATCAAGAAGGTTTTGATCATTATACTGAGACTATCGAGTTATATAAAAAAATATTCCGAATCAGACCGAAAATAATTACCGCGGATATGCACCCTGATTATGCATCGACAAGATATGCCAAAGCTACCGCAGAACAAAGCGGCTTACAATTTATCCCAGTTCAACATCATCATGCCCATGTGGTGAGTACTATGGTGGATGCCGGGATCAATAGCCCGGTAATTGGCGTGGCTTTCGACGGTACTGGATATGGGACTGATGGTCTAGTATGGGGAGGGGAATTCCTTTTTACCGAATTTACCAAGTTTGAAAGGAAAGCACATATTCAATACCTTCCCATTGCCGGGGGTGACACGGCGATTATGAAACCATACCGCATTGCTCTTAGCTATTTGATATCGCTCTTTGGAGAGAATAGCCTAAACTATGATCTGCCCTTCTTGAAACTAATTAAACATGAGGAGATAGATATCATTTCCCGTCAAATAGAAAGGTCGCTAAATGCACCCTTAACCTCCAGTTGTGGGCGGTTATTCGATGCCGTATCGGCACTACTAAATATCCGAGGTGAGATACAATACGACGCTCAAGCAGCAATTGAACTCGAGGTGATGGCCTGGAAATGTAATAACGATTCAAATATTTATCCTATCACATGGAAGGAAAAAGATGGGATTCGAGTAATCGATGTCGAAGGATTGTTCCGGGCAATAATTGACGATATATTGTGTAGGGTACCAACCCCGGTGATATCTGCCCGCTTTCATAATACGATTGCAAAGATGACATATATCATGTGCCAATCTATATACGCAGAGACGGGAATCAAGCAAGTTGTCCTGACCGGTGGTGTTTTTCAAAACCGTTATTTACTAAAAATTGTTACCAGATTGTTCAAGTCTGGTGGATTCTCAGTTTCAACGAACCGTCAAGTCCCATGTAATGACGGTGGTATATCGTTAGGGCAAGCAGTGATCGGTGGTTGTATGTTAACAATGTAGTTTGTAATATACCTGAATCAGTTGTATGGTACCCAATTAAAATAGAGACTGTAAAGGGGGAGTTATGTGTTTAGCGATACCTGCTTTGGTGATATCGATCGATGGAGAAAAAGTAATCGCTGATATGAATGGGGTCAAACGTGAAATCAGCTTGCAGCTTACACCGGAAGCAAAAGTTGGTGATTATGTGTTACTTCATACTGGTTATGCTATAAGTATAATTGACGAAAACGAAGCGCAACGATCACTGGAACTGTTGAGGCAAATACTTGAAATTAGCTAATGAATTCAGGGACGTAGAATTAGCCAAGAGATTGATAGCACATATCCACCAGACTTCTCACCGGGATATCAAATTGATGGAGTTTTGCGGTAGTCATACTGTAAGTATCCTTAAAAATGGTATTCGCCAATTGCTTCCCCCGAATATTGAAATGCTTGCGGGCCCGGGATGTCCGGTATGCGTTACCTCAACTGCTGATCTGGATAAAGTAATTAATTTATCCAGGATACCCGGAGTGATCATAACCAGTTTTGGCGATATGATTAGAGTTCCGGGAAGTCGTTCTACTCTCCAAAAAGAAAAAGCCCAGGGTGCCGATGTCAGGATTGTCTATTCAGTTCTCGATGCCCTGAAAATATCACGGCAAAATCCGGAAAAGAAGGTTATCTTCGTAGGAATTGGCTTCGAGACTACGGCACCTACGGTGGCCGCTGCTTTGATTCAAACAGAAAAAGAAAAACTTCACAATTTTTTCGTGATAAGTTTACACAAAGTCTGCCCACCGATCATGAAAACGATACTTGATCTTGGTGAAATCAGAATAAACGGCATCATATGCCCGGGACATGTCAGTACCATCATAGGGGGTTATCCTTATCAATTTATACCAGGCAATTATGGGATTGCATGTGTTATATCAGGTTTTGAACCGGTTGATATTCTGCAGACTGTGGATATGCTGGTCAACCAGATAGAAAATAAAACGTATAGTGTTGAAATTGCGTATCGGCGAGTGGTGAAACCGGAAGGCAATATACAGGCACTTAGATTGATGGAAACGGTTTTCGAATTGAGCGATGCCGACTGGCGAGGTATCGGAATTGTTTCTGGAAGCGGGCTAAAAATTAGAAAACGGTACCGTCATTTTGATGCCGAATCTAACTTCGATATTAATCCTATAGAAAACAATGAAATCAACGGCTGTATATGTGGGAATATACTGCGCGGGGTAGCAACACCCCTGGATTGCCGATTATTCAGGACCATGTGCACACCTGAACAGCCGGTTGGTCCTTGCATGGTATCAGCGGAAGGTAGTTGTGCCGCATATTTCCAATATGGAGTCAGCATTGAATAACAAATCAGAACATATTTTATTATCCCACGGCAGCGGTGGGAAGTTGATGCATGATCTTGTCACGAAATCGATAGTCAGTATTTTAGACAATCCAATTTTGACACGGATGGACGATTCCGCTCAACTGACTTTTAATGGTCGTATTGCTTTTACAACAGATAGTTATGTAGTAAAACCCTATTTCTTTACCGGCGGAGATATTGGGAAGTTGTCCGTATGCGGGACGGTGAATGACCTGGCAACTGCAGGTGCCGTGCCTAAATATCTTAGTTTATCCTTCATCCTTGAAGAAGGATTTCGATTAGACGAATTGAACGTAATATTGAAATCGGTCAGGCAGACAGCAGACGAAGCTGGTGTTCAAGTCGTGACTGGCGATACCAAAGTAGTTGAGAAAGGCAGTACAGACGGGATATTTATAAATACTTCAGGTTTAGGAATAATTCCCCATGGCGTGAATGTCTCAGGGAGTAATGCAAAGATCGGTGATTATATTTTATTAAGTGGGACTATCGGCGACCATGGTATCGCAATTATGAGTCAAAGGGAGGGATTACGTTTCGAGTCTCCTGTTATTAGCGACTGTGCCCCTATAAATCAACTGATCTCTGAAGCTATTAATGTATCAAACAATATCCATTGTCTGCGTGACCCGACAAGGGGAGGATTGGCTACAACCCTCAATGAAATTGCACAACAATCTAAAGTAGGCATCCGTATCATTGAGCAAGCAATACCGATTGAACAAGCTGTCCAGAGTGCTTGTGAGATGCTTGGGTTAGATCCATTATATGTTGCTAATGAAGGTAAGATGGTAGCTGTTGTAGCTGCACCTGATGCGGAAATTATTTTGAATCAATTTCATAAAAATAAATATGGGACAAAAGCAAAAATAATCGGTCAGGTAGTAGCAGAACATCCCGGGAGAGTGGTAATGAAAACTCCGTTGGGTACATCGCGTATACTTGATATGCCTGTCGGAGAATTACTGCCAAGGATCTGCTAAATGTGGAACCAGTAGATACCCACGGGCAAGCGCGTGGCACTTTTATAACTCAAGCTTCGCTTGACCACATTCACTCACGAGTTAACCCGTGGGAACTCTGCCCTTCAGGTTATCAGAACACGTCGAAAAAACGGGAAATGACCTGTTGCGAGCGGTCAATTTGCTTGCTCAATCGGATCGGGCAAGAAACTGGCAATTGCTGTATTTTCGAGACCAGCTTTTTCTTTTCGTAATAATCGGGAGGACTTCGATTTTTCCACTGATATCCACTAGAGCCGGCTGTTTCCCCCGTTATTGCTGAAAAAAGGTACTAATAATAGCGTCCGTATTTATCGACAGAATCGATCATGGCTTTGATATTGTCGGGGCGGGCATGATCGATGACGCTGCCGGCACTGAGGATAAAACCGCCGTTCTTTCCTACAACCCGGCATAACTTCTTGCAAAGCTCTTCTACGTCCTGTGGCGAACCAGCCTGGAGAATGGTGGGGGGTACGCCGCCCTGAATGCACATGTGGTTGCCAAGCACCTGCTTGGCCCTGAAGACATCGGTCTTTTCGCAGTAAAACACCACCTTGCCTTTAGGCAATTCCAGCAGGTATTCCAATCGGTCGTCCCAGATCCCTTCGAAAAAGGGGGTGACAGTATAACCAAGCCCGACTTTTAACTCAATGGTCTTCTTCAGGGTCGGCCAGTAGAATTTTTCAAAGTCTTTTTTCGACATAAAGCCATCAGAACCGCGGTGCAACGGCATGCCGGTACGGACCGGGTTGCCGCGTTCATCGGGACGGCCCGGAACAGCAGCGCTCATCTCCCAATCCAGGATTTGCGCGCAAGCCCGGAGCAGCGTATCAGACAAACGGAACATATCGAGCATAGTACCACGCATTCCCCGCAGACGATCGGAGATAGTATCGAACGGAGCGAAGGTGGAACCGGCGTATCCGCCTCCACCCGATCCCGAAGGAAAACCGAGGCGTTCCATCTCCTGACTGAAAGCGAGGGACTGCCGGGAAAGGTCCTGCTGGATATACTGCACCTGGTGCAATTTTGCCAGCAGGTCGTCAAGTTCAGGCCGGTGCAGCCTTTCGAGCATACCGATAAGCAGGCGGAAATTAGGCATAAAAAGCATACCTATAATTTCGGCCAATTCTTGACGGTCTGCGGGAGCGGCGAAAGGAGACAGGGATTCCAGCACTTCGAAAGCCCGGTAGGTACGCGGCAGGTAGCGGCGAATGATGAAATCGGCTGGATTATCCAAGAAAAAGTTATATTCCTCCGCCAGCATGTACTCGCCCTCGACAAACTGGTATGTCCCATCTACCGGAAGGGTGCCGCCCGGCCAGCGGTACTGCTTGGAACCGAGAATTTCCAGCACTTTCCCGGAACTGCCGACACCCATGGGGCCGTTGTCCGGCTCAAAATCGAGAAGCATTTTTTTACAGGCTGCGCGGTAGGCGGCATGATCGTAATACATGGCGGAAGCGGTCAAGCCGGCGTACTTGGCGGCGAACACACCGGTATTGACATTGACGGGCACACGGTCAGGTATCTGCAGGGTCATGGCAAGCCGGACCCGTTTTTCCCGCTCGGCGCGGAGTTGGGCGACCGTTTTCCCGTATTTCTTCTCGATGGCCGCAATAAGTTGCTGGTCGGTATCGATATGCATCATTATTTCCCTGTTATTTAGTTTCAGCGTCGGTACGCTGGCGGCGCGCGATGAGCGGGGCGGTGATAGTTCTTAAAAGTGCCAGTTCGGCGGCAGTGGGCGGTGGGGTGTCTTTCAGAGAAGGGGAAATCTTCAAATTCCAGCCTGTCTCAGCTTTGACTTTATCCAGGGTCACCCCGCAGCCGGTATGCACGGTTGTGAGTACCATTTCGCCGTTCTCGAATTCATAACAACCGAGGTCGGAAACGACGGCCACCGGACCGGTGCCAGGACGGATACCCAGGGATTCGCGGCGTCCCGGTTGGCCATCGAAATAGCCAGGGCAGGTATTGAAATCCACCTTTTCCGGGAATCGCCGCCGCGACTGGTTGAGGATGATACAGGTGCGCTGGCAAAAGCTGATTACGTCGTTAGCTCCCCCACTACCCGGGAAACGATGTACCGGATGATAGTAGTCGCCGATGGCAGTATCGTTGACATTGCCAAAACGGTCGATCTGCCCCGCCCCGATGAATCCGAGATTGATGAAACCAGCCTGGCCCAGATAACTGATATAACTGAGGCCGGTCAATTTATCGGCATGAAACTGGGTACCCAGGGTATCGGTTCCCATCGGTAACTCGAAATCCTCGGTACGGAGAATACCGTTTTCGATGACGATCGTGACGTTGGGCGCATGGGTATGCTTGGCCAGCAGCGCGGCGACCATAGGGAGGCCGACGCCGACATAGGCAGCTTCATGATCCCGGATCAGGTGAGAAGCGGCAACGATCATCTGGTCATCAGCAGTATAGGTAAGTTCCTTGTTCATTTCACCAACTCCTTGTATCCATGGAAGACCGGCTCGGATGGTATCTGCTGTATGTGTAAACGATTGAAGTAAGCTTCACCTTTTACCTGCCGGCGCCGGGAAAGAAATTCGTTCCAGTCCCGCACCCCGTAGACAAAATCATTCATGAAACGCTGATAACCGTCCTCCGAACCCAGCTCCGCCAGCAGTTCCGGCCAATCGCCAGAATAGCAACCGGCAAGGTGGAGGGGATGGGCACCCCACGGCTGCTCGACAACTGCGCTGACGCGGTAGCCAGGAATAATAGTCAGATTGGGGTCACGCCGGATCACTTCGGACTCTACGATCTTTTCAGTGGTGATGATGACGGTACGGCTGGCGTTGATTCCTTCAGCATCCACGCCGATGCTGCCCCAGCGCTGTGCATTGCCCTCAGCATCACAGCGCTGCACATGCAGGATCCCCACATCCGGGACGATCGATTTCACCGCGCCGATCTTCTCGCGCGTAAAAGGATCGTCGATCAGGGTGATATTCGGATTATATTTCAGCATGTCCGAGCCGGACTGACTGCGGATGGGGAGAAACCCAACTCCCATCTGTCCCGCCATTAGTGCCTGGGCAATACCGAAATGCGAGTATTCGATAAACTGGGGATACCGGCCCCTTTCTTGAGCCCGGCTCAACCAATAAGCCCGGTTGGCATCTTGTCCGTAATAGCCGGTATAAACCTTATCTACCCGCCCTTCCCCGATAAGCAAGCTCAGTGAAGTCACCAGGCAACCGACCGTTTGCAGATGATCGATCCCTTGGCGCAAGATCTCATGCACTGCGGCGAAGGGCTCGCCGTGCTGCATACCGCCGATGAAAACGAGGTTGCCGCTTCGCACATAACGCGACACCGCTTCCTGCATGGAAACAACTTTAGCCATCATGCATACTCCCATAAAATAAACGGGCAACACAACGCCCGCAATAATTTAACACGCATCATACCAGCAGAGGATGGCTTCTGTCGACTGGGGTCAGGTTTTTGGAGAGGGGCATTATTTCTTGTTACGTCATAAAATACTACTTTGTTACTCAAGACCGATTGCAGTTATTCTTCGTTCTTAACCGTCCATCTGTAGTGTCCTGACCTTTTTCTTCCTATCGATCCAATCGGATTTTATCAAGGTTGTGTCTAGCTTTTTGGTGAGACGGTACTGTATAAAAGCCGGTAAGCAACTCACACTTCTGGTATTCGATACAGCTTGCGCATGTAGCCAACGTCTTATCTCGGCAGCATTTTCTGATAGGACAATTAAGGCACCCGACAAAAATGTCACTTTCTGATTGGCATCCACTGCAGTTTATATCTTCTTTCTTCAGAATATTTCCACCGAGATATTCGGCATAGGTCTTCGACCATTCTTTTGCGGTTGCTAATCGCAGCTCATCGTCATTGCTCGCTTTTGAGATAAATACAGGACAGGCTTCACATTCTAAATCACAACACCCAAGATGGAGTTTCTTCATCATTAACACCTCCAAGCGTTGTCCACAGGCAATTGAAAAAGTTGTTTGGTGTCTATATATGAAAGATTATCTTAAATATCCTTGATTTGTCTAACATCAACAACTATCACCATGTAACATCTTGAGTTATTGTAATCCTAATTAAGACCTCTTCTGGATTTCTTTTGACCATTTTGCTATCTTCTTGTATTTCAGCTTTTCATACTGACGGGTACTACCCTCTTCCCTTGAGGCCAGGTAAATTAACTCATTTTGCAGCTTCCTGTAGCTCTCTAGCCTTGCGGGGTCCAAATCACCATTGCCGATGGCTTCTCTTACAGCACACCCTGCTTCTGCGTTGTGGTTACAGTCGTTGAAGCGGCATCTTTTGGCTAACATTTCGATGTCGTAAAAGGTATCTTGGAGATCGTCTTCTCCAGCCCACATCTGGATCTCCCTCATACCAGGCGTATCAATCATCATACCACCACCAGGGAGCAGGATGAGCTCCCGTCTGGTTGTAGTATGTCTCCCCATATGGTCATCCTCTCGGACTTCTCCTATCTCCTGTTTCTCGATGCCAAGCAAAGCGTTGATGAGAGCAGACTTGCCGACTCCAGAAGAGCCCAAGAAAGCGACTGTATGTCCTTTAATCAAGTAGTTCCTTAGTGCCTCTAACCCTATCCGTTCCTTAGCACTTACTGGGTGAATAGATATACCTGGGGCAATAGTTTCGACATTCCGAATAAAGACATCGACGTCGGGGCATAAGTCTACTTTATTCAAGACAATAACAGGAGTAGCTCCACTGCTCCAGGTAAGTGTTAGATAACGCTCAACCCTACGAAGATTGAAATTCCTCCCACCATCCAGACCACTAACAATAAAGACAGTATCTACATTAGCAGAAACGACCTGTTCGTCAGTGCGTTCTCCCGCAACTTTCCTTGAAAACTTGCTTTTTCTTGGCAATACAGCATGAATTGTAGCCTTCTCCTCGTTGACTAGCGGTTTTATGACTACCCAATCGCCAACCGCTGGATACAGTTGCTCTCCCCCAGCCTGATATCTCATTTTACCAGCTATTTTGGCGGTTAATTCGCCGTATTGGCTATTTACTTGATAAGAACCTTTGGACTCGGATATTACTCTGCCGGGCACTGACCCAGGTACCTTCATCAATTGGAAGTGTTCCTGGAAAAACGAATTCCAACCTAATTCTTTTAGAAACTGTAACGGATCCTCGGTCATGTCACCATTCTACAGCATCAGCGTAGACATCTGCATCTTGCAGCAAAGTAATAACCAAGTCGTAGACTAATCGAACCTCAATGATATATGGAGCCTAATACTATTGTTATTGTGTGTTTTTTGTTTTTTTGTTTCTTTCCCTTGCCTGGGGGGGAAGGGTGATAAACATGCTAGTTCTTGAAATTTTACCTTATGTATTCTTGTTGAATCATTTGGTCGTTTGCCTAACCCCTCCAAAACCCTCTCCCCT
>JBBITI010000032.1:0-30753 GCA_037440885.1 Dehalococcoidales bacterium
TCCGGGAAGTCATCCTTTTCCCACAATTGAAAGAAAAAGGATAATGGATATGTTGCGCAGAAAGGTCGCTGATGCGCCGGCGGCGGAGATCGCAGTACGGGATGCTTTACAAACCCAGTACGGCGGTAATATCAAGGGCCTTACGTTTCGTAAATGCTGGTATTCCTCGGCGGGACGCCAGGAATTCTGGGATGTGGAAGGCTCTTTCATACTAAAACGGGGCATCATGGGCCGGGACATCAAGAACTTCCGCTACCAGGTCGATCCCGATTCCGGCAAAGTCATTGGCTACGAGATCATAACCCCGCTGCCGAAGGCGGAAAAGGGTTAGGAGTACAATGCCACGCCAGGTAATTCTCGGACGGACCTGACTGGAGATTGGAGATGCGCCAGGATATACAACTGACTGATGGGTTCGTCTTGCTGCGGCCATACCGGGCGGACGATACAGCAGAACTAAATAACGCCGTCACCGAATCGCTCCGGGAATTAAAACCGTGGCTGGATTTTGCCACCGACGATTATTCCCTGACACAGAGCCAGCAGTGGGTAACGGAGTGTCCCAGGACATGGGAAGCGGGTACGGCTTATAATTTCGTGATCACAGATGCCAGCTACGGCCAGTACCTGGGAGGCTGCGGAATCAATAACTTCGACAGTCGCCGCAAGATCGCTAACCTCGGATACTGGGTCCGCACTGCACAGACCCGTCGGGGAATTGCCACCGCCAGCACCCGGTTGCTAGTCCGCTGGGGGATCCGGGAACTAAAACTGGTACGGATCGATATCCAGATCGCCGCTCCGAACAGGGCCAGTCAGCGTGTGGCTGAAAAAGCCGGAGCTACCCGGGAAGGCACTCTCCGCAACGGGATGTTTGTCCGCGACCTGATGTATGATAAGGTAGTATACTCAATCATCCCTGAGGACATGGAACCCTGGCCAATCGATTAAGGAGACGGTAATGGTAGACCTGAAATTCATTCGTGATAACCCCGACCTCGTCCGGCAAGCATTAATCAGCCGGAATGATGCGACTTCAGTAGACCAGATCCTGGAACTTGATAGCCGGCGGCGGGTAAAAATCCTGGAACTGGAAGAGTTGCGGCGTTCTCGGAAGTCAGCCTCCAAACAATACCGGGAATCGGGCGCCGGCGGCCAGGAGGCTGCCGCTACCGGGCGCGATTTAAGAACTGTCATCCGCAGCCTGGAAGATGAAGTCCAGGAAATGGATGCCTTGATGCAGTCCCTGCTGCTCCAGATCCCCAATATGCCTTTGCCATCTGTTCCCATCGGTAAGGGTGACGATGACGATGTCATCGCGCGGAAGTGGCACGAACCACAGGAATTAGGCTTTTCGCCCCTGCCCCACTGGCAGTTAGGCGAGACGCTGGGGATCATCGATTTTGAGCGCGGGGTGAAGTTATCGGGGACTCGCTTTTATGTCTTGAAGGGATTGGGGGCTCGCTTGCAACGTGCCCTCATCCAGTTTTTTTTGAATACCCATGTACTGGAACACGGTTACCAGGAAATCTATCCACCTTTCATGGTTAAAAAAGATGTCATGTATGGCTCCGGCCAGTTACCCAAGTTTGCTGACAATATCTACCATGATGCTGAAGAGGATTACTGGTTTGTCGGTACCGCCGAAATACCATTGACCGGTCTGCATGCTGGCGAGATATTGTCCGCCGACCAGTTACCATTACATTATGTCGCCTATACCGCCTGTTTCCGCCGCGAGAAGATGTCCGCCGGCAAGGATACGCGCGGCATCAAACGCGGGCATCAATTCGATAAGGTCGAAATGTACAAACTGACCACCCCGGAAGCCTCCGAAAAAGAACTGCAAAAGATGGTACATGATGCCGAGGATCTCTGCCAGAAACTAAACCTGACTTACCGTATTCGCGAACTCTGTACCGGCAGTATCGGCTTCGGTTCGGCGAAATCCTACGATATCGAAGTCTGGGCCCCGGGTTGCCAGGAGTGGCTGGAAGTCAGTTCTTGTTCTACCTGTACCGATTTCCAATCCCGCCGCGCAAACATCCGTTACCGTCCCGCCCCGGATGCCAAACCGCAATTTGTCCATACGCTGAACGGCTCCGGCCTGGCCTTGCCCCGGATGATGATTGCAGTAATGGAAAATTACCAGCAGGCCGACGGCAGTATCGCCATCCCGGAAGTCCTCCAGCCTTATATGCGGGAAAGCGTAATTCGATAAATCAGCCTTCAAGGGGTAGTCACTGACCAGCGATGGCCAGCAAACTCATTGTACCTTGGGCGAACCCAGTTTTTCGGCCAACTGGGCATCCGATGGTTCCACCAGGATGGAACCGTCGGCGAAGACAATCGTCGGTACGCTGCGGTTGCCGTGATTTACTTTAACAACATATTCCCGGGCCCGGGCATCTTTTTCGATGTCCTGCCAGATATAAGGGAAATTGTTCTTTTCCAGCCACCGCCGGGAACGGGTACAATCCGGGCACCAGGTAGTACCATAAATTATTATTTGATCGATTGGCATTTCCAGCCCCCGTGATAAAATGTAAAGAGTAATTTCTATTTCAGCATACATAGCAGGAAAATCAAAAGTCAAACGGGTCAATAGCAAGCGGCCCGCGCGGAGATAATGAATGCCGCCCCGGAAAAAAGGAACTGCATCGTCCCGGGACAACCGGTCGAAACCGCTGGAATTCATGCCGGAAGTAATCGATCTTCACGGCCTGACGGTTGATGAAATGTTGCCCGCAGTAGAAGCCTTTTTGCATAACGCCTACCGGGCGCGCTATCCCCGGGTATGGATTGTGCACGGCAAAGGTTCCGGTATCCTGAGAACAGAAGTGAACCGTTACCTGTCCCGGAATCCCTGGGTCCGGGCACACCGTTTTGCCGACCGTTATCACGGCGGGGAAGGGGCTACCGAAGTATATCTGAAATAACATGAAATGACGTTTCGTACAAATAAAAGAAACAAGGAGATAACATGGCCGAGATTATTGCCCGGGTTATTTCACAGAAAGGCACCTGCGCCGCCGGTCACAAATTGGGAGATGAATTTACTGTCGGCCAGAATACCCCTGCCGGTTTTTGTTCGTGGGCTTATTTCACCGTATTTCCGTTTGCCGAAGTCCTCGAATTTGGCGGGGCTTTCCCGTGGGAGACCGATCCGGACCGGACAACCGTTGCCTGTCCGGACCCCGGCAATCCGGTGGTTTTCGAACTGCGCCGGATTTCCAAATAGCGACTACGGAACAATGGGGACTTTCTCCAGTAGTTCCTTGATCTTGGGAAGCAAATCGATCACATCGAACGGTTTCGTAATATAACCATTGGCGCCAATAACTTTTTCACTTAACCGCCGGTTGAGATCATGAGTGATTGCCGTTAGCATAATCACCGGGATATGTCTGATCGACAGATCATGCTTGATTTCAGAACAAGCACTCAGTCCGTCTAATTTCGGCATCATTATATCCATCAGGACCAGGTCCGGTTTTTGCGAACGCACCATCTCCAGAGCTTCGACCCCGTTTTCTGCTTCCAGGACGGTATATTCGTTGCTGAGCAGACGCTTAACCAGTTGACGCACATGCGGTTCGTCATCCACCACCAGTATTTTTTTCAATTTTTCAGCCTCCATTCAAATCTCCGGAATCGTCAAGCTTACAGGCTTTTTCCGGAATATTCTTCGTCAAGACTATAAGATAGGGCACCCGCCCCGGTCTTAAGAAATACCGTTGCGACGTTCGGATCGAACTGGGCACCAATGTTTCTGGCAATTTCGGCTAACGCATCTTTCACTGACATCGCCGGACGGTACGGTCGCTCGGAAGTCATGGCATCAAATGCATCAGCTACGGCGAGTATCCGGGCAGCAAGGGGTATGTCCGTACCGGCGACTACCTGGTAAAGTCCTCTGCCGTTAAAATGGTCGTGGTGATGTATTATCATATCCACCACCTTATCATTGACCAGCGGTTTCACGATTCCGGCACTGACATGGGCATGAATCATAATATGTTCATACTCCTCAGTAGTCAGCCGGCCGGGTTTATTCTGGATCAACTGATCAACAGCGATCTTGCCCACATCATGGAATAATCCTCCCCAGCGCAGGTCTTCAATATCATCTTCGGACAGGCCCAGCCTGGTGCCAATCTGAACCGCCATCAGCGCCACGCGCCGGGAATGGCCTGCCGTATAACGGTTCTTTGCTTCAAGAGCGGTGACCAGTGATTCGATGGCTCCCAGAAATGACTTCCTGATATCTGCGGTACGTTCTTCAACACGGTTTTCCAGGAACAACTGGTATTGCTTTATCTGAAGCTGCAGGCGCCTTTTTTCAAGCGCTTTTTGCAAAGTAATCACCACCTCGTCCAGATTAAACGGTTTGGCGATGTAGTCGTCTGCCCCCTGGCGTATACAATCAATCGTAATGCTGGTATCAGTCACCGCGCTCGCCATGATGACAACGATGTCAGGGTGGTTGGTTTTAATATCGTTGAGCAGTTCAAGACCTGTCTTACCCGGCATGCGGATATCCAATATCACCGCATCCAACACCCGATCCTCCAAAAAGCACATTGCTTCGTCGGCACTACCGGTCTGAAAGCACTCATAACCTTCCTTAGTCAGTTTTTGCACCAGAAGGTGCCGTATCATCATCTCGTCATCGACAATCAAGATTACATCACGGTTTTTTCCCATTGTTGCCTCCCGGTTTCTATCTAGGTCTAGATAGGTAGTTCCACGACAAAGGTGGCTCCTTTACCTTGTTCGCTCTTGGCATAGATGTTCCCGCCGTGTTCGGTGACAATACCATGGCAAATACTCAGACCAAGACCGGTGCCTTTGCCAACTTCTTTGGTGGTGTAAAAAGGATCGAATATTCTTTTAAGATTCACCGGTTTGATCCCGGGGCCATCGTCCGATATGCTGATGCGAATATAGCCGGGAATTTTTTCTGAGATAACAGTCAAAGTACCCCGGCGGTGCGCCTCGATCATAAAGTACTCGGCATTGATCACAATGTTGAGGAATACCTGCTGGATCTGGAAATAGTCCAGCATGATCTCCGGTAGATTATCATCCAGGCGGGTGAAGACCTCGATATTATTCACCTTTTGTTCGTAAGCCCGCAGTGTCAGCACATCTTCGATAATGCTGTTGATACGGCTTGGCTGTTTTACCGGGGTATGTTTCCGGGCAAAAGCGAGTAAATTCCTCACGATACGCGCCGCTCGCTGGGCTTCTCCGGCGACTATCGTCAAATCTTCTTTCACATCGTCACTGACATCTTTTTCGAGCAGAAGCTGGGCAAACCCGATGACCCCAGTCAAGGGATTATTCAACTCATGGGCAATACCCGAAACCAGTTCCCCGATAGAAGCCAGGCGGTCGGTCATGATAAGTTGCTGTTCCATTTGCCTTAATTCAGTGACATCTTTGATGATATTGACCGTTCCGGTTACCTGGCCTTGATCATCAAAAATCGGCGACGCCGATTCCTGTACCCAGGATCCGGAATCGGGAGAAAAGACTTCTACGGTGGCGGGCTTTCCGGTTTGCATAGTTTTTTGCCAGGGGCAATTCGCCGGTATGTTCCCGGGTTCATGAACCAGATGATTACATCTTTCACTGATGATTTCTTCCGGCGATAAATCATACCTGGCAGCAAATGCTTTATTTACCTTTGTTAAACGATTTTCACGATCATGGATGGATATGCGATCGGTTATCGAATCGAAAGTCGTACGCCATTCCCGGGCCGCCATTTCCATACCCTCGCGCATCCGTACCGGTTCTGTGATGTCCCGGTAATACCACAAGCGGCCGCAGTAGCGGCCCTGTTTATCAAACATTTCATTTGTATAACGTTCCAGAATTCGTCCGTCAGAAAAATTGATCCGGTCCCGGCTGTGTTTCACCTTGCTTTCGATGATTTGCCGGGTTTTTTCAATAAAATCTTCCGGATCTTTCACTGGCGCCGTCATTAAAACGGTCATATCGTTATCGGCGCAAGTTTCAGCGAATTCCAGTGGCAATCCCCATAACTCACGGAAACGCCCGTTACAAAAAATTTTCTTGTTGTTTTCGTCGGTTACCAGGATACCATCGGTAGTGTTTTCCGCAAGGGCTTCGAGGAGCGTGTTTTTAAAATTCAGGGCTTCTTCGATTGTTTTTCGCGGCGTGATATCGTTTACTAAAGTCACCCATCCTTGCCGCTTCCCTTCGATGATTATCGCCTGGGTGTGCACATCCACCCACACATCGCCAATCGGTGTACGGTATACTTGCTCTTCTTGGTTATAACCTTTTTCAAGCAACAACCGGATGCGCTGCGCATTCTGGCCGGGAAATGTCTCAACCATCGTCATTGATGCACTGATGTGTTTACCCACCGCATCAGCGGTTATGATTCCGAACAATTTCTCACAAACGTTATTCCAATGCGTAACGATGAAATCATTATTTAAAATAAAAATTCCGTCGCGTATCGAGAAAAAAGCATGGTCCAGAAAACGGAGCGATGCTTCAGTTGGCTTTTGTGCAGCAAGGTCCTGGAAGATGGACTGGACACATTTCTCGCCATTCCAGACAACATTCCTGGAATTCACCTGGAAAGACCGCCCCTCCCCGTTCTGGCAGATAACCGTAACTTGAGAACGATACGTGATGCCATCGTGATAATTTTTCATACTTGAATAAAATGACTTTCCGTTCTCAGGACTGAGACGTTCTGCCAGAGGCAATTTCTGCAAATCATCGATGTTCTTACAACCCCAGAGATCAAGCAAGCTCCGGTTTGCATAGACCGGTTCTCCATCCGGACGAGTGATCTGGATACCGAAAGGCAGGCTATCAAAGATATCGAGAAAACTCTCTAGGTTGGACAGAGAGCGCACTTCCGGAATATTATTCAAGCCCGGACGGATAGTCATTGCCATTAACCGACTCTCTTCTCGGCGCTCGTGAAGGTGTTGATGCGACTGGTAGCCATCTTGACCAGTTCAAGTTGGGCAGCGGTAAACAGCCGCCAGCCATGCCAGTCACGGTATTCACTTACACCAAACTTGCCTTCTTTCATCCAGCGAAACAGTGTGTTGCGGCTGACCCCGACCATGCGGCAAACCTCAGCCGTACGATAATAAGTCTCTCCATTAATTGCTAACGGCATCGACAACCCATTCCTCAAAGTATGATTACAAGTACCTGGGTATACCTTAACGTCTTGGTAACCGGTTTGGAATCACTCATTAGTAATGAAAGCGGGGGGTACTTTCGGACAAAAACAGCGATGAAAAAAGGCATGCGCTCAAAATTGAGCGCATGCCTTATAGTATTGCCGTACTCGCGTTCTAAGGTGCAGAATACCGCTTATTCAACTTTCTTAAACTTACTGCCCGAAACACCGCAAATCGAACACTTTTCCGGAGCAGTCCCGGCAACGGTATTGCCGCACACCGGGCAGACATAATACTCTTCATCTTTAACAGCCTGCCCGGACTCGATCGCCTTGAACGAAGCTTCGAAAAGATTATGATGCACCTGCTCTACTTCATTAGCTTGGTTGAAAGATACAGCCGCTCGCTCGTTCTGCTCGTCCTCGGCAGTCTGGATGAAAGGCGGATACATGCGGGTATATTCATAATGCTCGCCGATTACCGCCGCCATCAGGTTATCCCGGGTAGAGCCGACGGCATCCATAGCATTGAAATGATTCCGGGCATGGATAGTCTCCGCTGCCGCCACGGCGCGGAACAACCGGGCAATTTGCGGATACCCCTCTTTCTCCGCTTTTTCCGCGAAGAAGATATATCTCCGGTTCGCCTGGCTTTCTCCGGCGAAAGCTGTTTTCAGGTTTTCTTCAGTTTTATATGCTCCTGCCATGCTTTTCTCCTCATATTTACTTGTTGGCTAAACTGTTCTTGCCAGAACGGACCAAAAGTTTTTTACTTTCAGTCTCGATAATAATTGTCTCGCCCTTGTTTCATCGCTAATAATACTATATAAAACCGGACCGGTGCCTGACAGATGAACATTCGGCGCCCCCATCGCCAGCATGTGGTCCCGGGCTCGCGTCACTTCCGGTTGATTTTGAAAAACGATATTCTCAAAAGTATTAAAAAGGAGAAAACCGTCGATCTTTTCCCCGGACTGCAACGCCGACAAGGACTTGCCGGTTATCTGGCCATCAGTGAAATGATGCGCTTTCAAGCCTTGATACGCCAGCATGGTCTTGCCGGGGACTCGCGGCAATTCCGGCATTAGAAGCACTAGCCAGAAACGTGGCGCTACCGGCAAAGGCGAAATAATCTCACCTCTCCCCTCCACCAGCGCCGTGCCGCCGCGAAAGAAAAAGGCCACATCCGAACCTAGTTCCGTTCCGAGATCGACTAACCTGTTCCGCCTGATACCAGTTTTCCATAACCGGTTCAGACCAATCAAAACCACCGCAGCATCACTGCTGTCTCCACCAAGACCGGACATCAGGGGAATTCTTTTTTCCACGGTTATACGAGCTCCGGCATCAGTACCGGTCTTTTCTTTCAGAAGATGGGCCGCACGCCGGACCAGGCTTTTTTCGGCATCCCATTCCTGATCGTCCGAAGTGAAAGACATCCTGGTATCGCCACTAAAAGTGATCGTATCCGCCAGGCTGATCGTTTGCATCACACTCCTGATTTCATGATAGCCGTCCGGACGCTTTCCCAGGACTTCCAGTGTTAAATTTATTTTTGCCCGGGCTTTCAAGCTGAAAGCGGCGGGTGAAGCCACTTTGCATACTCTTGCCATAACCGCTCCCATTCTCCCAGAGATAAAGTCTCAGACCGGCGGCGCGGGTCAATTCCCGCTTTTTGCAAAATGATCAGGACATTCTCTTTAGGTAAATCCAGCCCGTGTGATAAAGGATTAATGATTTGTTTGCGGGCGGAAGAAAAACCGGCCTTTACCAGTTTGAAAAAACCGGGTATATCCGCATCGACTGCCGGCCGGGAGTAGACGCTTATTTTCAACACTGCCGAATCCACATCCGGTGGGGGATAAAAAGCCCGGGCAGGTACATACTTCACGATTTCCGGCCTACCGTATATTTGCACCCCGATACTGAGCAGGCTCAAATCTCCGGGTTGTGCCGTGATCTGCCGGGCGACCTCTTTCTGGACCATCACCACGATGGAAACCGGCTTCAATCGGGCTTCCAGAAAAAACCGCAATACCGGTGAAGTGATGTAATAGGGCAGATTAGCCACGACTTTATACTTCGGGACGGCGTCTTTTGCAGAGTCTTTTAAAATTTCATTGATGTCAGTCTGCAAGATATCGCCATGAATTACTTTGACGTTACCACAGTTTTGCAGGTTTTGGAGTAATAAAGATACCAGATTCTCATCTTTCTCCACCGCAATTACCGCGCCCGCCTGCACAGCGAGGGCTCTTGTTAATACTCCCAATCCGGGACCAACTTCGATAACCCGATCATCCGGGGATAATTCTGCCGCCTGCAAGATGTACTTCAAGTAACCACCATCGACGAGGAAATGCTGTCCCAACCCCTTGCGGGCGCGCAGTCCAGCCTGTTTTAAAAGGGTTTTCGTCTCGGAGATAAGTGAACGCGATTGTCCAGTCATCTTCACCAGGGAAAGCGCCGGTTTTATTCTCTTGACCGGCTATTTGCCTTCTCCAAACAGAGTATCGATATCCTCGTCGATCTGCTTACTGGTTTCACTTGCCGCGGGACCGCTGAATTGTTTATAAGACTCGGCTGATCCGTATTCCCGCGGTTGGAAAGCCACCGGCATGGGGACCGAGTGGCCGATAATGAGAGCCTGTTGTTTCGGCGCTAATTTTGCCAGTACCGCTTTCAATTCGTTTTTTCCGGAGACTCCCGACAGAACGGCATCGACATCTTTTTCATTATCCAGGAGACAGGTGATCTTGGTCCCGAGCTGCGACATTACCTCCTCATCGATCGCGCTGGGACGCTGATCGATCACCAGTAAACTGACGTTGAATTTCCGCATCTCGCGGGCGATAGTACCAAAGACTGTTTTACCGGCTACTTCGGTATTTAAAAATTTATGGGCTTCTTCGATGGTAATCACCAGCGGCTGCGGTAATGGCGTATCGTCAGCCCGGGCTCGTTCCGCTCTTTCCTGATACCGGGCATAAATCCGGCGGGAAAGCATGTTGGCAACAAGCAAATATGCGCTGACATCACGGTAACGTCCGAATTCCAGCACCACGCTGATACCGCGGTCCAGATAATTCATGATCCGCTTTACCGCATCTTCCGGAACCTGGGGAACGACAAAACCAAGCCTCTCGAAAGTCCTTAAGCCCCGTTTCAGGCTCTGTAAAGAACTCTCATGAATGCTGGCACCCTGCAGTTTTTCTTGCAGCTCTTCGTCGCTGATCTCCAGAAGCTGGCGGATCCAGCTCCGCCCGAACCGCCGGCTGACCTGATAGGCAGCTTCCACCGCGAGGTCGGTCAGGTTGAGGGTAGAACGTAAAACTGAAATGTCCTCAGCCGTAATCTCGTCATAACCAATCTGTACCGTAAAATCGACCGGTACTTTGCGCGAGACGGAATTCTCCTTATCCAGGGTGAATATGGCGACTCGCGATTGACCCCACTGTTTCAATCCTTTGACCTTCCGGCTGGCCCCTTCGCTGCTCCCTGCCCAACCATATTCGTTATGCATATCGAATATCAGGTTCACCGCTTTGCTTTTCTGAAGCATCCCGATAAGCAAAATCCTGGTGAGAAAAGTCTTGCCGGTCCCGCTTTTGCCAAAAATACCGTTAGACCGCGTGACAAACTTTTCCAGATTGAGGCACAACTTCGTTTCCATATCAAGGGGGTTACCGATTAAGAAGGTCTCGTTATCTTCTTTTCCAAATATCAACTCCATATCCGCTTCGGAGGCGAGCATGACCGGGGCGAAATGGGAGGGGATTGTTTTCACCGGCTGCGGTTCGCCTGCCGCCTGTACACCGGTACCCAGGGTTAGATAGGGTTGCACGTGAAGGATACCATAGGTGCTGGTCCCGCCGAGCACTTCGGTCATAAACGGATCGGAAAAATCCGGGGGTGACTGGATGATCCGTTCATCAACCATCCCCAGGGAAACATCAGTAATCATACCGATAAACCGCTGTTTACTCCCCTGAATGGTAACGTAACGCCCCACCACCATCTCTTCTACGGATGCGGAACCATCGAGACGGACATCTATTCCTTGCGTCAGCGACCCGGATATCACGATTCCCAGCCGTTGCGGTATATTATTAATTCTGTCCATAAACAACTTCTCTACCGGTCAACGTAATTTACTCAGAATTGTTTTTAACCGGACATAATCGTTCCCCAGTAAAATCGAAAGTTCTTTACCCGCCCGCACCAGAAAATCTCCGGGTAAGCGGTATGCAGAACTCAATTGTCGCAAGATTGCTGAAATGACTTCTTCCCCTGATATCGACAGATGGGCATTCAGTATGATGCTTAAAAAATCAAGCGATTTGCTGAAGGTCAGTTGATCATCTGTGGAGCAAGGATACACAAAGCCGTGAATACGGGCGGGGGCAGGGGGCAAATAGTAAGAGTAAACTCCACCATATTTGAAACCGAGGACGAGTACACTAAATTCACTGCACAGCAGTTTATTAAGCTGGGGATTGGCCTGGTAAAGAGCCTCTTCATCCGGTTCATCCTTGCCGCGGGCGATCGGTCGACGGCCCGGTTCGATACCGGCGGTCGAGGCTTGATAAACTGCGCCATATATCTCAACCTGGCCGTTTTTAGTCTTCACCAGAGAACCAAAGGGCGGTTGATTGAAGAGTTCATAACATTGGGCGACGTATCCGGTAGTATCCGTTTCAATGATCTCAGCTATTTTTTCCATCTATCCGTCACAAATACCCGGGGTTGTATTTTATTTTTTAAACGCAAGCTGAATCTTGATATTTATCCGGTCGGCGAACCAAAAAGCGTAGTGTTATAGCCACCGGGTCCGTTTGCTCCAGTTTTTTCCCGTGGTACGAGTCGGTATTTTATGTTCAATAAGGCTGGTTTCGACCAGATGCCAGAAGTTCTGCCGATCGGCTTGAGTAATAACCGCCTGCTCATGGGCTTCAGCCAGGGCTACCGGATAGCCGTTACCTTTCCGGCATTGATCAAGAGCAAGGCTATGCGTCAGATCAACAAGCCGCTCATCCGCGGCGATCCATCCGGGGATTTCGATCCGGGAGATTTCTGCATCATCCACCTTGAGATAAAAGAAATGAATCTCATGTTCCCGATAACGTTCCCGGACGATCTGCGATCTGCTGACGAAAATATCCGACCTCTCTCCGGATGACAGCAAAGCTCCGAATAACTTGCGGTCATCCAGGCTTTCCAGCCCGGCACATCCCCGTTTGCCGTTACTACAATTTCGATCACAATTCACCTGTGCAAACGGGCACACGGCAATCCGGAGGGTATTTTTTACATCGTTGCTGCGCGGCCCGCTGATAAAACTGGCAAAACTGAGACGTTTTTGATTCGCCGCGCTACGAATCCGGTTGAATTCCCGGAGCAGCCCCTCTTCAAGTAAAATATCAGTCACGAAGTCCGGGAAAGGCTCCAGACCCCACAATATCAGTGTTCCATCAAGAATAGCGAGGGCCGGCGCATCCGGCGATACAGACTCGGCGATATCAGCGAGATGCCGGCACTCTGCAACACTTCTCTGCAACCCCAGCAGAGCACCTTCGATCAACTGCTCTCTCCCCTGCCCGTCCGGAGGACGGATGACCAGTTCGTCTTCGGAAGCATATAACCGGGGATAATTTTCCAGGAAAGCATCCGGATTTCTGCCGTACCGTAATAGGACATGGCTGATGTTCAGCACAAAACAGCGTACCGGCTGATGCCGGTCAACTTCGATATGCGAGCCATCAGTCGCAATCACCGCATAATCGGAAGGTGGGACCGGCGCCGGATACCGGCTATCGAGCCCGGTCTTGATACCTGCCACCAGCCAGGTGGTTTTACTACTATCGATCTTTTCTTTTAAAATGTCGATATTACCAGATTGCTCATGCAAGATCCGGAGAGCGTCGGTCAATCGCAGTTGTTCGTCGATCAGGTTCGCATTGAGCCGCTCGACTATCTCGGTCAATTGCGCGCATACTCTGTTTAAATCCAGCGACAAAACCGATCTCCCGCGTCATCACTGACAAATATCTGTGACTGGTCTAAAGTATAGAGTATCAAGCGCAGTTACTCAAGCTGCTGTTTCACTATTGACATATGATGATATAATTCGATAGGCGTATGTGACTATCCATATAGATATCTTTCAACATACACCAGATATTCATATCAGCACGGCAGATTGCATTTGCAGGCAATATGGTAAACCTTGCGGCGATCGCAATGAACGGCTGCTTTTTTGTCCGGATATGCCAGACTTGATAAAAGGTATACAATATTAGCCGGGATTAATCGAGATATCAATAAAGGAGGGCGCAGTGGACCTTGGTTTAACGGGAAAAGTAGCTATTATTACCGGTGCCGGAAGCCAGATAGGGTTCGGAAAAGGCATTGCCTTGACATTGGCTAAAGAGGGATGCGACATCGCGGTAAGCGATATCAACCTGGAAGGTACGCAACAGACTGCTGCCGATGTGAGAGCACTGGGCAGAAAAGCAATGGCTTTCAAGACCGATGTTACCAGCAAAGCTGAAGTCGAGGCCATGGTCAATGCAGTGCTCAATGAATTCGGCAAAATCGACATTCTGATCAACAATGCAGGGGTCGGAACCGCGCCGAAACCATTTGTTGACACTACGGAAGCCGATTGGGATGTGAATATCAACATCAACCTCAAAGGGACGATGATCTGTACCAAGACAGTCCTCCCCCACATGATCGCCCGCAAGAGCGGTAAAATCATCAGCATGTCCTCAACCGCCGGGATATCGGGGATGCGCACCGGGGGGGTTTACGGAGCGGCCAAAGGCGGTATCATCATCTTCACACAGGCTTTAGCCCAGGAAGTAGCCGATTTTAATATCAACGTAAATTGCATCGCGCCGGGACTGGGAGCAACCAATTTCCATAAGGCCAGTAGTTTCCCGCCGGAATACTATGAAAGAGTGGTAAAACCAGCATTAGCGGCAAACAAGACCACTACCCCGCAGGACATCGGGAACGCAATGGCCTTTCTTGCCTCCGATGTGTCGGTCCGTATCACCGGCCAATGCATCCGGGTATCGGGAACCATGTAGTGAAAAAAGACTGGGTAGTATAAAAGGCTGGGCGGCACACTGCCGCCCAGCCTTTTTTGTATCCGCTTTGAAAGGGTATTACCAGCCGACCACCAGCGGAGAATGCCTTTCCGGATTTACGTAGATGGCATGTTGCGGGCAATCAAGCTCGCAATAATCGCAACAGTTGCATTCCTGGGGATATCTGATAACCGCCTTTCTGGTCTTCTCATCCATCCTGATCACATCGGTAGCACAACTGTTAACGCAAATTCCGCAACCATCGCACTTTTCAACATCGATTTTCTCTATCGTCATGGTTTTCCTCCCCCTGTTTTCCCAATGATGATCTGAGTTATTTTTATTTTTTCTCATTCTGCGGATGATGCTGCAACCACTCCTTCGGTATGGGATGCTTCCAGATTTTCATCCGGCCGTTTTCCAGTTTTTCCTTGATCCAGACTAACCAGTTGGCATCATCCTGCTTCGGATAATCTTCCCGGAAATGAGAACCTCTGGTCTCAGTGCGGAACAAGCATACTTTCAATGCCAATTCAGCCCCGAGGATCATATTTTTTGTTTCATGAGCCAGGCGTAGCTCATGAGAATCACCGGCAAGGAGCTTGGGCACGAAATGATCCCGGAAAAATTCAATATTAGTCAAAGCTGCCTGCAGGCGGTCACCGTGCTGTATCAAAAGGACATAATAAGGTACCATGGTGTTCAGCATCAGTTGCGTGACCCAGCGCGGGCTGAAACCGCCTTTACGCTGTATCGGTTGCAACATGATATTTACAGCATTATCCCGGTCTTCTTTGTCTAAAGGCAACAAGCCTGCTTCAGCGGCATAACGGGCGGCGCCCTTTGCCGCTCGGACACCCATAATATGGGCGGTGGGCAGTCCGCCGAAGCCGGGCGCCCGGATGCTGAGCGTATCGCCAGCGGCATACAAGCCGGGAACAGTGGTCTGGCAATCGGTACCTGTCGGCCACAAGGCCGCACCAACCGCACAGTCCTGGCCTCCGGAAATCAGATGCTTGCCGCGCTTCCGGGGATCGAAGCCGATCCGGGCACTTTCCATGCCGTCGGAGTTCAACTGCCGCTGCCATGTCATCTCAATCTCTTCATCCGAGGCACGATCGAGGTCGTGATAGATCGGCCACCGGCCTTCATGGAATGCTCTGTCCACCGACGGTCCAACTTCATAACCATATTCGATCACTTTGCCTTCGGCATCGACGAAATTGCGGGCGATCGCCCGCGCCGCCCGGCCACCCCTCCATGAGGGGTATACAGCCGAGCCGTGATGTGACGAATGCATATCACCGCCAGTCAGTTCTGCCCCCACCCGGTAAGCCATTGCCTGGCCGTCACCGGTCATATTATGAGTTTCTGCACCGACGGTTCTTAACGACCAGCTACCGGTACATAAAATAGTTGCTTTCGCCCGGAATACAATCGGGTCCAGGTCAGTAAGCGGGAAACCGACGGCTCCAACAATCCGTCCGTTGTTCCTGAGCAGATCAGTGATCGTGATCCGGTCCATGATGTTGACGCCGACCGCTTCGGCTTTTTTTCTGAGCGGAACCGGAACTTCCCGACGGATGATGCGTGCCGATGTGAACGGACTATCATATTTCTTCTTCGGTACGAACACCCCGATCTGTTCATTTTCTACCGGAAACTGGACACCCCATGAAGCAAGTGTCTTATATGCCTGGTAAGATTCCTTGATGCAAATCTCCGTCCAATCCCGGTCAACTGTACTTCCTTCGGTTAACATTTTATAGGTTTCTTCATATTTATCACCCAATTCCGTGCTGAAAACCGAGAAACGCATCCCGGCTGCCGCCGTCGTGCCGGACTTGCCTACGTAAGCCTTGTCGACCAGAGTTACCCTGAGCCCCATTTCCCGGGCAGTGATGGCTGCGGTACAACCGGCCATACCGCCACCTAAAACTAAAATATCGGTTTCAATCACTTTCTGCATCTGTGCCCTCCCATTAAACAAACAAAGAACCGGTAGGTATTCGCCCGCATTATATCGACAACCCCGGCAGGTGTCAATTATACATGACTATCCTATACGACCATTCAACCATGTCTCATAAACGAGAGGTGCTATTCATCAATTGACCGTTAGTTCACAATATTTACAAAATCCGATTGACAAATCACCTTCTGCCGTATAGAATGCCGTACAGTAATGGTCACATGGGACTAATCTCCGCTGTTGAACACATAATCTAACCGAAGGAGGGAATGCATGGATCTGGGGCTCAAAGACAAGGTGGCACTGGTTACCGGCGCCGGAAGCCAGATGGGGATGGGTAAAGAAATCGCTCTGACCCTGGCCAGAGAAGGCTGTCATATCATCGCCAGCGATATCAATCTGGAAGGAGCAGAAAAAACCGCTGCCGAGGTAAGAGCCCAGGGACGCAAAGCCGTCGCTGTCCGGGCTGATGTCTGCGAAGTGGCTCAAGTCAGAAACATGGTTGCCGAAGGCATCAAACAACTGGGTAAAGTAGATATTCTGGTGAACGTTGCCGGAGGGGCGACGTTCGGCGGGCCTCTTGTTGAGATGACAGAAGAAAACATCGACAAAGAACTGACCTTGAATCTGCGCGGGGCCATGAACTGCACCAGGGCGGTTCTACCCGATATGCTGTCACGGAAGAGCGGTAAAATCGTGAATATCTCTTCCTTCAGTGCCCGTACCGGAGTAGCCGGAGCAGTAGTCTACAGTGCAGCGAAAGAAGGCTTGCTCGGATTGACGAAGTCCCTGGCCAAAGAAGTCGGTCATGACGGCATCAACGTGAATGCGATCGCGCCGGGACTGGTATTGACCGAATTCTACGGGCCGGGGTTCAACAAGCTGCCGCCGCCGATGCGCCAGGCAACCGGGTCTTCGCCGATGTCCCCCACGGGAAAGATGACCACTACCAGAGATATCGCGTTAGCCGTTGCTTTCCTGGTTTCCGAAATGGCGGTAAACATGACCGGGCAGACGTTAAGCGTTGACGGTGGGCAGTTTATGATCTGACATCATTAAACACGAAGACAGGATTTGATCCAACCCGGAGTATAACGAAGATAATCTACAAGGAACCTTATAGAAGTGAAAAGGAGGAAATCATCATGGCACAACAACCCGAAATAAGGGGTCCCGGAACCGGTGGTCCTGGTGGACCAGGTCCCGGGCGCGGTCCCGGTGGACCGGGCGGACCGGGCGGTCCCGGGGGGCCTCCGCCCATGCCGTCTTTTCCCGAAGTTGCCGGCGGATATAACGGCAAATTGCTGCGGGTAAATCTAACGACCGGACAACTGACGACTGAAAAACTCAGTTACGAATTCTGCCGTAAATACATGGGCGGAGCCGGATTCGTCGCCTATTACCTTTGGAAAGAATTGACCGCGGGCATTGACCCGCTCGGTCCGGAGAATAAGATAGTGTTCGCTCTCGGACCTGTATCAGGACTGCAATTACCGGGCGCGGCCCGTTTCTGCATCGGAGCCAAGTCACCGCTGACGGGCACCATTGCGAAATCGGAAACCGGCGGTTTCTTCATGGCCGAGTTAAAGCGGGCTGGCTTCGATGCCATTATCGTTGAAGGGAAAGCCGCGCAACCGGTTTATCTCTGGATAAACGACGGAGTAGCCACCCTTAAAGATGCGACACATCTCTGGGGCAAAGAGACCAAAGAGACCCGGGACATCATCAGGACCGACTTGAATGATGAACGCATTCACTGCGTATCCATCGGAATCGCCGGCGAGAACATGGTCAGATACGCCTGCGTGATGGGCAGCCTGTATGACGCCGCGGGGCGGGGCGGTATCGGAGCGGTCATGGGCTCCAAGAATTTGAAAGCCATTGCCGCACGGGGTCACAAGCAACCGGAAATCGTAAACAACGACAAGGTCAGAGAAATCCGGCAGCAGATGTTGGCACGGCCATCGCCCATGTCGGAACTGGGCACCGGCGGCCCGGACATGGTAATGGGTATGAACTCCGGTAATCTGCCCGTCCGCAACTTCCGTGATGGCATTTTCCCGGAGGTCGAGAAGATTCATGCCGGGGTCATCAGGGACACGGTAAGGGTCGGCATGGAAGGCTGTTATGCCTGCCCGGTACGCTGCAAGAAGATCGTGAAGTTTGAAGAACCTTATAAATGCGACCAGGAATACGGCGGTCCGGAATATGAAACCCTGGCAGCACTCGGCTCCAACTGCGGTGTCGGCGATCTGAAGGCCATCTGCAAGGGAAACGAACGCTGTAACGCCTACTCTCTGGATACTATTTCCACCGGGGCTACCATCGCTTTCGCCATGGAATGTTTCGAGAAAGGGCTGATCACTAGAAAAGACACCGGCGGCATCGAACTCAAATTCGGCAACGCCGATGCCATGCTCCAGGCAATCGAGTTGATAGCGAAACGCGAAGGTTTCGGCGCATTGCTTGCCGAAGGCACCAGACGGCTTGCCGAGAAAATAGGCAAAGGTTCGCATGAGTTTGCCCTGCACTCCAAGGGACTCGAACCGGGCATGCACGACCCGAGAGCCAAACAACTCCCCGGACTGGGGATCGGCTACACGCTGAACCCGCACGGCGCCGATCACTGCTTCAGTATCGGTGGTGGGACCTCTCCTTTCGGTCTGGAGCAATTCCATCCGATGGGGATCCTTGCGCCGGTTCCGGATGATTACGGTCCGGCCCGGATGTCCGTCTACAAGATTACCCACAGCCTGGGAGCAGTCAGGGACTGCCTGACTACCTGCCTTTTTGCCTCGCCGAACAACGATGGCACGGTAGAATTACTCAAAGCAGTCACCGGATGGAACACAGGAATTATGGAATTAATGAGGATCGGCGAACGGGTGCTTACCCTCATGCGCCTGTTCAATATCCGTGAAGGCTTCACCGATACCGATGACGTCTTGTCCAAGAGGTTCTACGGCCCGAAGACCGATGGCGCTCTGGCCGGCAGTAAAGGTTTCGATAAAGAAAAGATGGACAAAGGCCGCGAGTATTATTACTATTTCATGGGTTGGGATGACAAAGGAGTGCCCACCAAAGCCAAACTGGCCGAGCTCGGCATCGAATAATACGCTTATCTCAAGTGAAACGGGGGGTTGCTTCGCACCCCCCGTTTCAGTAAACAAGTCGCAATCCGTTGTAAAACGAGTCCATCCGCTACCTTGTTTCACTTTGCTTGTTCGTTCTCCCGCATCTGCCTGTCTAGTTCTTCTGCCTTGGCGATCCGGGTTTTATCCCGCCATTCCTGGTGCAAGGCTTTCTGCCAGACGGCCCGGTCGTCGCGCGAAGCCGCCCTGGCGAGGGCTTCAGCCACCAGTTTAGGCACCGGCTTGCCTTCAGATTCCAGTTTCAGCTTCAAGTTGTGCAGGGCCCGGGGCGTGCGCGCCATACCCCGGCCTTCGGCTCGCTCCCCATGCCGGCTTTCACCGGGGGGCCGGCGTCCGGGCGGGGCAATTGTCAGATTATCCTCGCAGGCCAGGGTATACCCCTGGAGATCCCGGGTGTGATACACCGCTTTTTTAATGTATTCGAGAGCAGTAAAAGTCAACCGCTCATTTTCCACAACCCGGTTAGCATAGGCTAACGTTTCTCTTTCCAGTGTCTCGTAATCGGGATATACCCGGCTTACCATGTGCATCTCATAACATTCGCGAGCGGTCAGAAAACGGTGTTCATACATTACTTCCAGCATCTTCCTGATACCCCAGTCCCAGGTCCCCGGATCACATTGTCCCACCTCAGCCAGGAACAAGGCATCCTCCGAGGCAAAAATCACATCCATGACTCCGGCCAGGAAATAAGCCCCCCAGATACAATAGCCGTGGACCATGGCAATGGTAGGTTTGGGAATCCGGTGCAGTTTGTGAATATGCAGATCATTTAAAAAGTAACCATGCTGCTTGTTATAGTGACGCCAGACCTCGGTTTCAGACCCGTAATCTTTCATAAGCTGTTCCGGTGTCCTCCGGTCAGCCAGCATCGGAGCCGATTCCGGGGTCAGGCCGATGGCATCATGACCACCGGAGAAACAGGAACCGGCACCGGACAGAACTGCTACTTTGCATTCCGGGTCAGCTACAAATCGGTCAAAAGCGTCCTCGATTTCTCCGTACATCGGATGGCTGATGGCATTCAGGTACTGGGGTCGATTCAGTATTATCCGGGTCACTTTTCCGGGTTGATAGATAATGCTCTGATATTCCACAAATTCCTCCTTGTCATGGTAATTCGTTGTCATGCTCAATTTCGACGGTATTCATCTCCGCGATGCTACCAAAATTGCTAGATAGAATGTGCCGTTCGCGCACCATCAGCAATGGCATCGACAATCAATTGAGGTTGACGACAATCGCCAACGGCATATACTTCAGAAACAACCCCCTTTAAATTTTCTAACAATGATGAGTTGGCTGACAAAGGCAGCGCCGGTATTATCGTATCGGCGATAATTGTCTGCGTCTGTCCATTTTTATCAACCACTACCAGACCATCATTGTTAATCTCTACATATTTCACGCCCGGTTTCAAAACCACGCCTTTTTTCTCGAACCAGACAAAAAGTTGTTGCTGCAGGTGATGGATCATACCCTGGCCGTTGATTTCACCGTTATCGACGATAGTCACTTTACGGCCTCTTTTAGTCAAAAACTCTGCCAGTTCACAACCCTGAATCGCTCCGCCGATCACTATTACCTTCCTGCCGACCGGCATCCAGATTTTGGTGATCCGATGTAGAATTCCCGGTGTAAAGACTCTCAAAAATGGTTTTGCCTGCCGGTAAAGGTCGGCTGCTTTCATCACTTTTTTACTTTCTATCCCGGGAATTGGTGGTAATACCGGAACGCCCCCGGCAGCCCAGATCACTACATCCGGTTTAAAATCTTTTATCCGGGATTCGTCGACCTCCCTGTTCACTTGAATTTTAACACCCAATTTGGTGATCTGCCCTTTAAGATAGCGCACGATAGCCGGGATATCCTCGATATCCAGACCCTTGATTAACGCAGCCAGCGGTAATGATCCGCCCAGTACCGGCGCTTTTTCACAAAGGGTGACATCATGACCCTTGATCGCTGCCACCCGAGCCGCTTCCAAACCCGCCGGACCGCCACCCACCACCATCACCTTTTTAACCTTGGTGGCTTTGGGATGCGCCCAGAGATCGTCGGTTCCCAGGGCGGCATTAATCCGGCACCGTTTGATATGCCCGGCGTCGATACATGTAGTACAAGCCGTACACGGGGCTATCTCATCCAGCCGGTTGGAGGCTATTTTATTCGGGAGTTCCGGATCAGCCAGCAGGCGCCGTGTCATCCCGATAAAATCGGCATTCCCGGCGCGGAGCGCCTCCTCGCCGAGCTCCGGACCGAGACGGCCGACAGTCATCACCGGAATTTTCAACTCTTTCTTGAAACGGCCCGCCATTCTTAGATTGGCACCTGCGCCGCGGCGTCTGGCATCATAAGGCTCCGGGATCAAATCCGGATCGATCGGCGCTTCCGGATAGAACAAGGATTCGGTCAAAAAAGAAGAGGTATGGCGTCCGAGCCAGTGCGACCTTATATGTATCGCCGCAGCGCCTGCTTGTTCCAGCAACCTGGCTGTCTCCATGCTGTCTGCCGGAGTGATACATTTCTCGTCCGGAATGCCCACGACTCGCCCGACTTCGATACTGTTGATGCAGACCGATACCGGGAAGTCGCCGCCGTTGCGTTTTTTTATTTCCCGCACGATATCACAGAGAAAACGCGCCCGGTTCTCCCGGCTGCCGCCGTAGGCATCTGTCCGGCGGTTCCAGAAAGGAGAAAGAAAGTTATGCAGCAGGTGGCTGCTGCCGGCATTGATATCGATACCCTGGAAGCCCGCCTGATGCGCCCGGACCGATGCTCGGGCAAACTTGTCAACCAGTTGCTGTATCTCTTCCGTAGACAATTCCCGGGGTACCTCATTATGAAAGTCCATCGGTGACTTCATACTTACCGGGGAGGCGGCAATCGGTGGGCCGGGAATTATCGGACGCGGCCCCCACATCGATTGCCAGGGGCCGTCGTGATTCATCTGCATGAAGACCGGGCAATCGTATTTGCGTATCAGGGTCACTAACTCTGCCAGTCCTTTGATATATTTATCATCATCGATACGATAGCGCTGCAACCAGCGGCGTCCGTAGGGGTGGTCGATCGTCGGCGATTCCACGATCAGCAACCCCACTCCGCCCCGGGCCAGGGCTTCGTACAAAGCTTTCATGCGATCAATGACCGTCAGGCTGTCTTCATGCCAGTACAACATCGCCGCACCGGTCTTGACTATCCGATTCCTCGTTTTGACCGGTCCAATATATCCCGGTTCCAGCAATCTCCTATATCTGTGATTTGCAGCCATTTATCTTACCTCGCCGTACGATACGGTCAATATTGTACTTTCCAGACTGCTATTTCTGATGACCTGCCCCCGAATTGCCCGGTACCTGCCGATCACATCTCGGAAAAGGTATGACCGAGTCCGAAACGCTCCAGCGTCTCCAATTTCGGTTTACCGGTATCGGGATCCCATCCCATCTGGGCATAATATTTACTCCTCAATTCGCCCCAGAACGGCATGATGCTTTTACCCTGCGCCGGCCCGTCTACCGGAGTCGAACCATAGCGGGTCGACGGCGCTTCCAGTTCTTTCGTCAAGCCATGCCGGATATTAAAAACTCGTAACTGATTTACGGTACGTAGCCCGATTTCCAGTGCTTCTTTGATGTCCAGCGTCCAGCCAGTGACGGCATTCACACAATCGATCAGCAATTGCAAATCTTGCGCGCCCAGAAAACAAATCCCTAGCGAATCTTCAAACTGGCGCCGCCCGTTTAACCGGGCATTCATAATCGCCTGGGAAACCGCATTGAACTGGTCCTGCATGGGCAACGGCGTCAAGCCAACCTGCTCCGGATGCGGGAAACCACCGCTTAGTTCTACCGTACCGGTGTTGGAAAGGCAGGTATCTATGAGTTCCGACCACCGGGCACGGTGGTCATGACCACGCGGCGAAGCTCCTTTTTTAGTATAAATAGCACAATCCAGTGCCGCCCCGCCGACTTTCTCGGCAGCCCGCTTCACCCCTTCGGCAAACAAGTCTCCGCATCCCTGCCGATTAGCTATTTTTTTTATCATTTTTAGAGTTGCCTCGGTATCGCCCCACGGCATTTTTGTATTGTCCAGGTCTTTGTCCGTCAACAACCCTTTTTCGAAGCATTCCATTATCCAGCCGATAAGCCAGCCCGTTTCATTGATATCCATGCCTAACCGGTCTACCTGGTTCGCCAGCATGATAGCCGCTCCGGGATCCTGCTGACCAATCACCGAACTCATCGCCGCCAGACCTTCATATTCCGGTTCTTCGCCCACAAACCCTTTATAAGGACCTTCGGTGACTTCCGTCATCCGGCAATGGCTCATGCGACAAGCCCAGCAAGTAGTGGTAGTTACCTTGAATTTCGTCCGGATAACATCACCGCCGAACCGTTCCGGTTCCGGGAATATATTTGTCGTGTAGTTTTTGACCGGCAACGCTCCACCCCGGTAGATACGCGGATAGATAAATGCCGTACCCCATTGCGCTAACATGGGATCCAGCTTCATGGCATTTTCGATTAAGGCAGTTGCCTTTTGGGTAACCATTTCCGAATCAGCAACTTTAACGGTGCCCTTGCCCCTCTCCACCACAACCGCTTTCAGCATTTTCGAACCCATTACCGCTCCGGAGCCATTATGCCCGGCAACATGACCGTGATCGCCTACTACCGCGGCAAAGCGTACCAGATTCTCGCCGGCCGGCCCGATGCAGTAGACGCTGCATTGCTGACCAATCTCCTTTTTGACAGCGTCTTCAGTCTCCCAGGTATCCTTCCCTTTCAGGTGACTGGCGTCCCGTATTTCAGCAGTACCGTCGTGAACATGGATATACGACCATTTAGTTGCCTTCCCCTTGATCACCAGCCCGTCAAAACCGGAAAACTTAAGGAAGGCACCGAAAAATCCGTTTGCCTGGGAAGCTCCCGCCATGTTGGTCATCGGCCCCTTGGTTACCAGCGAGAAGGTACCCGAGCCGCTGACCCTGGTACCGGAAAGGGGCCCATTCATGAACATGATGATATTTTGCGGATCCGACCATTCGATTCCTTTGTGAACTTCATCATAAAGGTATTTCGCACCCATCCCGTTACCGCCGGCGAACTGCCGGTAAGTGAGTGTATCAGGTGAGTCGACGCTGATTTTTTGACCCATCAGGTCTACCCGTAATATTTTCCCTGTATAACCGCCTGCCAGTATCATTGCAATCCCCCTTTTCACTTTTGCTGCAAAAAAACAATCCGGATTTCTTCTTTATCCGGGTATAATCGCGGCACGCACCACCTTACCCGCCACTGCTTGCTTCATCGCCTCTTCGGCATCTTCAAGCTTGAATTTATGTGAAATGATTTTATCATAAGGATACTTATCAATCGTCCGGGACATGAAATCCAGCACTTTCGGCATCGTCCAGGATTTGTAGTTTGCTGACCCGATCAGTCTCACTCCCCGGTCAATAAAAGGGGCCAACGGTATGGTAGTAGTATAAGGACCCACCAGGCCGACCGTTAGATAGGTGCCGCCCAGGCTGAGCATCTCCAGTCCCTCCGGAACCACCTCCGGAGCAGATGCCACCAGTTCCATTACCAGGTCTACCCCTGTACCGCCGGCAATCTGTCTAACTTTTTCAATCCGTGATGCCGCTGTCGGGTAAACGTTTGCATCTATCACTTCATCGGCACCAAACGATTTAGCAAGCTGCAATCTTTCCGGTATCTTGTCGATGACCACCACATGCGCCGCCCCCATGTCTTTCGCCATCGCGCAGGCATTCAGACCCAATCCCCCCGCCCCCTGGATTACTGCCGTAGCACCCATGGCAAAGCGCACCTTATTCAAGGCATACGCCACGGTCGAAGCGGCGCAATCAACATAGACCGCCGCCTCATCGGGAACATTGTCCGGGATCTTGTATAACCATTGCCCCGGACTAACGTAATAGTATTCAGCAAATGCTCCCTTGTAATGGGGCCACTGGTCGGCGGGAACCCCGTGCTTGTGGCGATGCGGGCACGGTATCGCCGTATCGTTCAGACAGGCCGGGCAACGACCGCAAGGAACGAAATAACACCAGGCAACACGATCGCCCTCTTTGATCGGGACTCCCATAAAATCTGTTTTCACATTTGCGCCGAGCTTGTATACCCGGCCGACGAACTCATGCCCGGAAATACGCGGTCTGGGCTTCACATTGGGCGGGGCAACGGGGCGGCCGAAGTCGCCTTTATACATGTGGACATCCGAGCCGCATATAGAGCTCATCGTAATCTTTGTGACCAGCGCATCCGGTTCCGGATCGGGCACCGGATATTCCTGCATCTCCCAGGGAATCCCGGCTCCATAACCGACCATTGCTTTTCCTTTTATCGCCATCATCCGATCTCCTTATCCGTTCGATACCCGCGCTGACAAAACCTGAACATATTCATCACGAATATTCGTTCACTCACGCATTTTACGTTTCAGATCTTCATCAATCCAGATGTAAGCCGCATAATTGTTTCGATTATCGTAGCCAAGACTGAGTTCGCCATTATAATTCTTCACCCAGGGCCACCAGAAATGGTGCTGCGGAGCATAAGGAGTCGGAATCGCCCAGGCTTTATCCAGCACATCCTTCATCAACTCCTTGTGAATCCGGGCGGCCTCTGCTGGATTGATCAATGCCTGGTATCTCATCTGCATCCTGGCCTCTTCGTAAGCAGGGACATTAATGTAACTGCCGTTCGCCGCCAACTGTCCCCCGTAGGAATTACCGATAAAGATACTACCGATCGGTGACCCGGCGGCATACAGCATATCATCGTAAGCCCTGGTACGGGATATTGACGTAAGCACAGTAGCTTCCCGCAGGTCCAGGTTGACTTTTACATTAACCTTGCTCCACAAATTCTTGATTATGGAGAGATAATCAACGACCTCCGGGACATTTGAACAAACCAGGACAACGGTAAACCCGTTGGGATAACCGGCTTCGGCGAGCAGTGCCTTCGCTTTCTCCGGATTATAGCTATACAATGCCCGAACCGAATCGGGGGCTTCCGTCAAAGATAAATAAGCATCTTTATATTCCGGGAAGTATGGAACCGGCCAGGTTAATATCTGGGCATCTCCGCCTGCCCATGTGTTCTTGATTGTTTCATAATCGGTAGCCATCATCAACGCCCGGCGCACGCGGACATCCTTGTAGGGTAGTTCCTGCTTGTCGGTCCGCATATAGAGAACTTCTTTGTTACCCACGTCGTGCTTGTCGAACATAAGATTAGGGCTTGATCTCTGCAAACTCTTTGCATCTTCCCAGAGAATATCATGGATAATATCGATTTTTGCCGTTCTGATGGCCGACAACCTGGTGGAAACATCGCTGATCACCAGGAGCTTCACCGTACTCAGATAAGGCAACTGGTTTCCTTTGCCCTTGCCGACCGGGTCTTTCCGCCAGTAGTTCTGGTTCCTGAGAAAAGTCACCGAACTGTTCGCCACATAGTCTTTCAGAATAAACGGGCCGGTGCCCACAGAATAACGCCAATCGTTCATGTGGCCGTATTTCGCCACCACTTCCGGCGGTCGGATACTCATGTAATCGGCAATCTTCGTTGCTTCTACAAAAAGTTCCGGCGGCAACTTCACTTCCAGGGTCCAGTTATCCGGTGCGGAAAGTTTGGCCTGTCCCGTACCGCCCACCCGGTAGGGCACACCGGGTACCGTACTGGTGATATTCCGGTTTAGCGCAAAAAGTGCGTCGGCTGCAGTCACTTCCCGCCCCCCTACCAGGCGGCTGGCTTCACTCTCGGGATTCAGCGCCCAACGGATACCATGCCGGATACGGAATATCATCGTTCCCGGTTCCGGTATTTCCCAGCTTTCCGCAATTGAACCGGTTTTATGCGGCAGATAGTCGAAGTGAGTAATCGCCCACGATGTTTCTCCGGTACCGGCCGGTCCTTTCGCCCAGTCACCGGTCAGTAATTCCTCATTCGTCAGATGCAGCGAAAAAGCCCCGGCGTGCATTCCGCCTACCGCTTCATCGAAAGTACTCAGATCTCCACTGACCGCGACATTGAGTATACCGCCGTACCGTGGCACATCTACCGGTGCTGATGTCTTGGTCGGGATTACCGTCGGGCTTTCGGTTTTCGATGGTACAACCGGTAGCGCGCTTTCCTCTTTACCGCAGGAAATTGCCAGTGCGGCGAGAATGATTATACTAACCGCCGCCAAACACACCAATTTCTTCATCACTTACCTCCCGTCTCCAAACAAGTAATTATATATTCTCCGTATTCGTCCCGGTACCAACTACATCCCTTGATCCGGTGTGCTCCATTTACTTAATTACCGTCGGGATGCTCCGGATCTCTTTCAAAATGGGACGACCCTCTTTCAAATCCCAGGATTTCCTTGATGATTGTGGTTTTTGGTTTGGAACCGGCGCGTACTATGATTGCCGTGCATCTGCCAGCTAAAGCCAGTACCATCATTCCTTCCGGAATGAAACCGTTTTTCACAGCCACAACCGTGCAACCGACGCAGACGCGGAAGCCCTGGCTTATGGTAGTAAAAATGGAGAGATCGCCCCCGGCGTGGATATCCAGCGGCCGGATCCACGACGCCAGGCCGAAAGGAGCTAACCGGGCGCGACGGCTGTCCTGCTCTTTCCCCAGTGCCAGCGGTTCTCCCAGGTATAAATCATCATTCAGATAACTGACTTTAACTCCCTTTGACTCCAGTTCCGCTTTGACCTCGTCGGAAATGGTATCGGAAATCTCGGTAATGCCTTTGGCGAGCATTTCTTCTTTCCATTTTTTAGCTTCGGGGCTGTCATTCGGCCTGATGATAATCAGTTGCCGCCCGCGTGATATTGAATGCGGACTGGGATTGGTTCCCGCCACGATATTCAGATCTTTTCGGTCGGGGCCTATCGTCTCCAGGAACTTGCGCACCGTATAACCACTCGACCATGCCACCACCACATTTTTAATACCCATTTCATCCATGCGTTTCACGGCAAACTTCACCAGTTCATCGGCATTCTTCTTATCCGGCCGGTCAAAATACATGATTTCCTTGATGGTCATTCCTTCCTCCTGAACAACTTTCAGTTCGTATCGCTTTTATGCCAGCAAGCTCGTGATCTCGCTAACGTCATCGAGCTCTTCAAGGTTTGCCACCAGCTTGATAACCTTTTCCACAGTGGTGCCGGATAACGGCTTGACTGCGAACCCGGCGCATTCCCGGAATTTATCGGCGCATTGTGCAATAGACATCGGATTATTGATACTACCCAGAAAATCCTCGACCTCTTCGACCAGTACCCGCCCGTCTTTCAGTTTCATGGTCACCCGGCCAGGGCCTACGCCGTGACGGTTCATGGAGGGTTCCAGTACTCCGCTGACTTTGCGGGCGACGGCGATAACTTCCTGGTTTCTGATGCTCTCCGGGGTGAAACTGTGCAGGGTCACCTTCTCTTTCACCAGGGCTGTGGCAACCGTCCACGGCACACTGAACTGGGCATCAACAATTGTCCGGGGCGCTATTTTCGCTTCACCGACCATCATGCCGTAGACATTCTGGCTGCCATGGGTCACAATGCTATCAATCTGGGCCGGAGTGACGTGATATTTCTTCATCAACGAGAAAGTAGCATCAATGAAAGGATGGGTAAACCCGCAGCAGGGATACGGCTTATTAGTAATGTTTATATTCTCGAATCGTTTTCCCAGGTCGGCTGTGAGAATACCGGCATCGTAATCGCCGCCGTAATATACATTGAAAATACCGCCTTTCCAGTTATCACCACCCAGGAAATGGCGGTCCCCGGTAATCCCTCGTTCTGCCATCAGAGCCGAAGTAAGACCTGCTTTGGCAGCCAGACCGGGCCCCATGCGCTTTGCCAGCGCGCCATCGCCAACTCCTGAACCGGCACCACCGCATTGGTGATATGCCAGCCCGATGGCATCAAGCATCTTCTCTTCATCAAGCTTGAGAATGCGTCCTGCCATCGCGGCGGCGCTGAGAAACCCGAACAGCGTTGTAGGATGCCATCCGGCGCCGAGCGCACTACCTCCCGGTTTACTCGCCAGTCCCATACGGCACACAAAGTCCCCTCCCAGGGCAATGGCCGTCAGAAAATCTTTCCCGCTTACTTTGCCCATTCTTTCCGCGACGGCAAAGCAAGTAGAAACCGCTACACAGCCTACGTGGGTCAGCGATACCGGGTGTCCGTCATCATAGTCGAGGGCATGGATCATGGTCCCGTTAACCTGGGCGGCAACAGGTGCCGGGCATTTGAATCCATATCCGAAAATACTGCTCTGGGCGGTCCCTCCCCACTCCCTGGCCAGTGACACCAGCTCAGGGACGCCCGGCTTCGTTGTCCCCCCCAGGGCGGTCGCCAGGCTGTCGATTACCTCTTTTTTTGCTGCCGCGATGGCTTCCCCGGGAATATCCTGATACTTTATTCCAACCAGGTGGCGGGCAATCAAACTGGACAGGTCCATCACTTGCCTCCCGCTAAATTTTATTTTAAACCATGCACCCGAGAACGCATGCTTGCTTCTTGCCCTGAATCAGGCGCTATTACAAAGGATCTCCTGTTTGAATAAAGGATAGTTTAATTATCTACGGACTACATATTGGACAAAGGCCGATAGTCGGAGTGGACTATCATGCACGCCCTAGTATATCACAGCCTGTCAAGGAAGGCCGAATATCGGATTTGTTCCCGGGAATAATATTGTACATAATGTAGAAAAGTTGACTCGCTTCTGGTAACATATACGAAACATGCTATGGGTCATTTACTCGGGAGCGATGGGGGAATGGCAGCAGAAAAGGATATTTTAAACGTTGATCTGCCGATCGGGCTCTGGATGATGCTCCGCCGCACCAGCAGGCTGATCGCCAAGTCGCGACAACGTGAACTGGCCAAATACGATATTTCAGACGACGCTTCCGCAGTACTGTTTACCGTATCTTTCCTGGGCCGGCAGGCGATTCCGGCAACCATTTCGAAATACCTGTTCCTCGAAAGACACAGCGTCTCCCAGCTTTTAACCCGCATGGAAAAAGACGACCTGATCCGGCGCGTGCGTGACCTCGAACGGAAAAATTACGTACGGATCGAACTGACTCCGAAGGGTCACGATGCTTTTAAAAAATCAAGTAAACAGCGTTCCACCAAACCTATCATTTCAACTCTGAGTGACGAAGAACAACAGCGGGCCTGGTCATACCTTGCCAGACTGCGCTACCGAGCAATTAAAAAATTAGGGCTTCGAAGCCCGCTACTTTATCCGCCGTCCAACCGGCAAACCGTAATCGACACCTATAATAAGGCAGAAG